>CALGOA010000204.1 GCA_937958015.1 uncultured Acidimicrobiales bacterium
GTCAGAACACACCATGGTCCTGATGGTGATAGCGGTGTCGAACGTGCCGTTGAATCCGAAGTACCCGACGACGCCTGAGTAAGGGCCCCGCTTCATCGGCTCCAGTTCGTCGATGATCTCCATAGCCCGAACCTTGGGAGCACCCGACACCGTTCCGGCCGGCATGGTGGCCCGCAACACATCGACCACCGAAGCCTCGGACCGAAGGTCACCCTCGACCTGGCTGGTGAGGTGCATCACGTGGCTGTACTCTTCGAGCGACATCATCTCGGTGACCTCGAGCGAGCCGAACTCGACCACTCGGCCCAGATCGTTGCGGGCCAGGTCGACCAGCATGACGTGTTCGGCCCGTTCCTTCGGATCTTCCGCCAGCTCGGCCGCCAGGCGGCGATCGTGGGCGTCATCACGCCCCCGGAATCGGGTGCCGGCGATCGGGCGTGAGGTGACGCGCCCCTGCTGTACCTGCACAAGCGGTTCGGGCGAACAACCCACCAGGCTGAGTTCGGGCGACCGCAACAGGTACATGTAGGGGCTGGGGTTGATCTGTCGAAGGACTCGGTAGACGTCGACGTCCTCGGCCTCGAGCGGAAATTCGAATCGCTGCGATAACACCACCTGGAAGATGTCGCCGGCGACGATGTACTCCTTGGCGGCCCGCACGGCGTCCTGGTACAACCCAGAGCCGAGCGAGGACTTCACGTCCGGCAACGTTTGGTCCTCGGACAATTGCAGCAGCGGCTCGTCGACCGGCCGGGCACCGTCGGAGGCCAGCGCGTGCAGCCGTTCGAGGGCGCCGTCATAGGCCGAATCGATCTGTTCATCGGTGGCATCCTCGGGCAGGATTGCCACCGAGGCCAGAAGAACCCGTTGCCGCCAATGGTCATATGCGGCGATGTCACCGACGACATCAACGACCGCATCGGGATAGTTCCGATCGTCGTGGGGCGGGTTCGGTAGATGTTCCACTTCGCGAACCACGTCGTAACCGAAGAACCCCACCAGGCCGGCGCCCAATGGAGGGTCCTCGGGATTCGACGGTGAACTAAGCACCCGGTTTAGGTGGTCGACCGCCGCAAGGATGCCCTGGCCGGTTGGAAGATCAGGAACTGCTAGATCGCCGTTCACCTCGATGTCGAGACCATGGGCGACCAGAGTGGCTAAAGGTCGACGGCCCATGAACGAATACCGACTCCAGCGCTCGCCGTGTTCTGCGGACTCGAGAAGGAAACCCGGCTCGTCGCCAACACACCGGAGGAACCCGCTGATCGGCGTTGTCATATCGGCGAGCAGTTCAGCTCGCACGGGGATGGCGCGATGCTCCTTTGCGGTGGCGGCAAACGCAGCACGGTCGAGATCGACGATGAGGGTCACGATGGGTTCGTCTCGATCGGAGTGAAGAAACAATTCCTTGCACCGGTATGGCAGGCCGGCCCCGCTGCATCAACCTGAACGAGGATCGTGTCGCCATCGCAGTCGAGTGCGATCGACCGCACCGTCTGGGTGTTCCCGGACGTGGCACCCTTGCGCCACAACTCCTGACGGGAGCGGCTCCAGAACACCGTCTCGCCCCGCTCGATCGTGAGCTGCAACGACTCCTCGTTCATCCACGCCATCATCAGCACTTCGCCCGATGCTGCGTCCTGCACGATCGCCGGGATCAGACCGGCGGCATCGAATTGGATCTGCGGCGTCTCCTCCGCGCTCACAGGTACAGCCCGGTCGGTGAGTCGTCCAGGCGTTCGGCCGCGACGGCATGGATATCCCGCTCGCGCAGCATGATGTAGTCCTGTCCGCCGACCTCAACCTCGTACCGGTCCTCAGGATTGAACAACACGCGATCGTTCAGCTGCATCGAGCGCACGTTGGGTCCATGGGCCACGACCTCGGCCCAGGTGAGCCGTTTGCCGACCTGAGCGGTAGCCGGGATCAAAATCCCTCCGGTGCTCTTGCGTTCACCGTCGGGCCCTTCCAGCTTCACCAGAACGCGATCGTTCAGCATCTTGATCGGTAGGCGACCGTTGTCTTCCACCGGTCGAAGGATACTGGCTGGCCTCGTCTCCGGGCTCAGGGCCGGACGACGATGCCCGCCTTCGAGAGGTGGGCCTTCGCGTCGCCGACGGTGTGCTCGCCGAAGTGGAAGATGCTGGCGGCCAGGACCGCATCGGCACCGGCTTCGTCGGCGCCCTCCACCAGATGATCAAGCGTTCCCACTCCGCCGGAGGCAACGACCGGAATGTTCACCCGATCCACAACCGCACGGGTGAGAGCCAACTCAAATCCGTCCTTGGTTCCGTCCCGGTCCATCGAGGTGAGCAGAATTTCGCCGGCACCGCGGCGTTCGGCCTCTACAGCCCAGTCGATCGCGTCGACCCCCGAAGCATTGCGGCCGCCGTGGGTGAAGACCTCGTAGCCGTTGGTGGTGTTCTCCGATGCGCGAGCATCGATGGCCACGACACAACACTGCGAACCGAACTCGTCCGCGATCTCGGTGATCAGTTCCGGCCGATTGAGTGCCGCCGACATGATCGAGACCTTGTCGGCGCCAGCCCGCAACAGTCGGCGTGCATCATCGACCGATCGAACCCCTCCCCCGATCGTGAAGGGAATAAAAACCGCCTCGGCGACGGCCGCTGCCATGGCGACGGTGGTGTCCCGCTTTTCATGGGATGCGGTGATGTCGAGGAAGACCAGTTCGTCAGCCCCCTGTGCGTCGTACGCCGCCGCCAACTCGACCGGATCGCCAGCGTCGCGGATGTCGACGAAGTTGACGCCTTTCACGACCCGCCCCTTGTCGACATCGAGGCACGGGATGACGCGCACAACCTTCATCGGTTCGCCTCCAACAACTCGACCGCCTGAGCCACGGTGAAGGCACCCTCGTAGATGGCCTTGCCGGTGATCACACCTTCGAGATGCCGAACCCCCGAATCGGTAGCGGCGGAGAGTCCGGCGAGCCGCACGAGATCATCGATCGAGCCAACGCCGCCCGAGGCGATGAGCGGAATCGGCGACGTGTTGAGCAGATCGGCCAGACCACCGGCGTCGGGGCCCTCCATCGTTCCGTCCCGAGCGATGTCGGTTGCGATGATCGCAGCGACGCCGACGTCGGCGAAACGGTCAGCTGCGTCGGCGACCGTTACATCGGTGGTTTCGGTCCAGCCGTGGGTGGCGACCATTCCGTCGCGAGCGTCCAAGCCGACCGCAACCGGCTGCCGGGCGGCAACCGCCGCCACGAGTTCGGGATTCTCAACCGCCGCAGTACCGATCACGACCCGGGTGACGCCGAGGTCGTGCAGGGCTGCGGCGGCGTCGACGGTACGCACTCCCCCGCCGACCTGGACCGGCACATCGACTGCATCACACACCGCAGCGATCGATGCGTGATTGGTTGCGGTGCCGGAGCGGGCTGCGTCGAGATCCACCATGTGGATCCACTTCGCACCCTCCTCGACGAACAGCCGGGCCTGGGCTGCGGGGTCCTGGTGGTACGTGGTGGCCTGGTCGTAGTCGCCTTTGAGAAGTCGAACGCAGGCGCCTCCGAGGAGGTCGATGGCGGGATACAGAATCATCGGTTGTCTCCGGTAAGTGTTTCGACCCAATTGCCCAGCAGGGCCAGGCCCGCGGTGGAGGATTTCTCGGGATGGCACTGGGTAGCCCACACGTTGTCCTGGGCAACGATGGCGGTCACGTCGCCGCCGTATTCGACGGTTGCCACGGTGGACCCACCCGCAGGAGCGGCGTAGGAATGGACGAAGTAGAGCCAGGGATCACCAAGTCCGGCCACAGACGGATGATCCGGCTGTAGAAGGTTCAGCCGGTTCCATTGCATCTGCGGACGTTTCACACCGTCGGGAAGCAGTTGGACCTCCCCGTCGAGAATGCCAAGGCCCTCAACCCCCGGTGATTCCTCGCTGCCGTTGTACAGCAACTGCATACCGACGCAGATCCCGATGAACGGACGGCCACTTGCTGCGGCACCGATCGCCTGTTCCGCGAGCCCGGTGGTGTGGAGAGCTCGCATGCATGCGCCGAACGCGCCAACGCCAGGAAGGACCACGCCGGTCGCGTCGGCGATCAGACCGGGATCGGCGGTCAGGTGCGCATCGGCGCCCATCCGGATCAACGCCTTCTGGGCTGAACGTAGATTTCCGATTCCGTAGTCGAGGACCGCAACGAGCGGAGCGCTCACAACACGCCCTTCGTCGACGGAATCCCAGCGGCGTCCTCGACGCGCACCGCGTCGCGCAGCGTCCGGGCCAGGCCTTTGAAGCTGGCCTCGATGATGTGGTGGACGTTGGATCCGTACTGGAGTTCGACGTGCAGGGTGATACCTGCTGCGGTGGCGAAACTCTGCATCACGTGTTCGGCCAGCGACGGGTCGAACGGTGGTGTGCCCAGCGGAATCGCCTCGGGCATATCGACCCGCCAGACGAAGTAGGGGCGCCCGGAGAGATCGACCGCTACTCGAACCAGCGCCTCATCGAGCGGGTAGAAGCCACTGGCGAACCGGCGAACACCAGCTTTGTCGCCGAGCGCTTCCCGAAAGACCTCGCCGATCACGATTGCCGAGTCCTCGACGGTGTGGTGGGCATCGATGTGAATGTCGCCTTCGGCGTGAACCTTCAGATCGAAACCGCCGTGGCGACCCAACTGATCGAGCATGTGGTCATAGAACGGAATGCCGGTGTTGATGTCGGTCTGGCCGGTGCCGTCGAGATCGATCGAGACCTCGATCGACGTTTCCTTGGTGGAGCGGGATGTAGACGCTGAACGCACCGGACCAGTGTGCCGTTCACGGCGCCCATTCGCAGCGAAATCTTGTGGCTGGTTATCCGGGTTCAGCGGTTGCGAAGCGTGGCGTTGAATCGACGGGCACACGATTGGAGCTGGCGTTCGATGTCGAGAAGGGCGATCGCCATCTCGTCATTCTCGCCCGCCTTCTCGGTCTCACCCTCGAGTCGGACGATGAGTTCATCGAGGCTCATAGCAATCGTTCCCAACGCAACCCGATCAAGACTCACCCCGAGAACGCTACCGGCATGGCGTTTGTTGCCGGTAATGACACCGAGCCGAAAAGATCACCGACGCCCCCGAAGGGGCGCCGGCGGCGCAATTCGGGGCGGCGGATCCCCAAATCGCTGCTACCAGGTGGCGGGAACCTGGTGTGGGTAACATAACTCAAGTCGAATCGCTGCGTGGTGGATGGTCACCGGTTTCACTCAGGGTGCTTTTTTGCCGCGCACGACTCTCTGGTCAAGGGCCCGGATTGTTACCGTTGAACAGGTGCTGAACAAACTGGATCTTCGTGGTCGCGGGGCCGATATCGCCGCCCTTCTCCCTCGACCCAACCTCTCCGAGGACGAGCCCAATGCCGCGGTAGCGAACATCATCGCAGCTGTCCGGAACGAAGGTGACCAGGCGATCCGTCGATTCACCGCCACCTTCGACGGAGTCGACAGCGCCGACTTCCGGGTGAGCCCCGACGAGATTCAGGCTGGGCTGGACTCGATCGACGCGGGCCTGCGTGCGGCCCTGGAAACCGCAATCGAGAACGTCCGGGTCTTCCACGAGCACCAGCTGCGCGACGAAGAGGTCGTCGAGCGAAACGGTATGACGATTCGCGCCTACCAGACCCCGGTCCGCCGGGCCGGTTTGTACGTGCCAGGAGGCCGCGCCGTCTACCCGAGCACCGTCGTCATGACCGCCGTTCCCGCTCGGGTGGCGGGCGTCGATGAAATCGCTCTCTGTGTCCCGCCAGACCGTTCCACCGGGCGGGTCTCCCCCGTCGTTCTGGCCGCAGCAGCGCTCTCGGGAGTTGATGAGGTCTATGCGATCGGCGGAGCGCAGGCGATTGCCGCCATGGCCTATGGCACCGCCACCGTGGAACCGGTCGACGTGATCGCCGGTCCCGGCAACATCTACGTGGCACTAGCGAAGCAGCAGGTCGCCGGTGATGTCGGCATCGCAGCAGCGTTCGCTGGCCCTTCCGAGGTTGTCGTCGTGGCCGACGAGACCGCCAATCCCGGATTCGCTGCGATCGACGTAATCGTCCAAGCCGAACATGGGCCGGACGGTCTGGCGTGGTTGGTCACCTGGGACGAAGCCGTCGCCGACGCCGTCTGTGCTGCCGGTGATGACTACCTGCTCACCTCGCCCCGCGCCGACGATGTCCGAAGCACACTGGCCGAAGGTGGGTACGTCGCCCTCGTGGACGACCGGGCGGCCGCTCTCGCCGTCATCGACGCCATCGCTCCCGAACACCTCGAACTTCAGATCACCGACGCCGAGGCGATGGGTCGGATGGTTCGAAATGCGGGCGCCATCTTCTGTGGTCACCTCGCACCGGCGTCGGTTGGCGACTACATCGCAGGGCCCAGCCACGTTCTTCCGACCTACGGATCGGCCCGTTTCGCCTCCGCCCTCACCGTGACCGACTTCGTGCGCGACCACCACCTCGTCACGATCGAGCAGGCTGCGATCGACGAACTCGGCCCTCACGTCATCGCATTGGCCGAGGTCGAAGGGCTCGCGGCCCATGCCGAGTCGGTCCGTCGTCGACTCATAGATCCTTCCTGAAGCTCCTAGGCTGGAGCGGTGCCGCTCCGACTGATCGAATCCTCCCGCGGCCACGAACTTCGAGCTGCTCTGGAACTCGGAGACCATCTGCTCAAAGAGGCCCTGGACCCCGGGCTGGTGGATGACCGATTTCGCGGCGAACCCACCCTGGCGGCGGTGATCACCGGCGCCGACGGCGCTGACGACACCAGGGGCGTCGCCGCCATTTCGCCATCGCCGCGTCGAGACGGAAGTTCACTCCCGCCCTGGGCCATGCAGTTCATTCTGACCGACGGAGCCGAATCCGACCTGTGCGAGCTGGTGACCGGAGTTCTGCCCGACGAAGGCATCGAACTGTGGGTCCGTCCTGAACACCCGGTCATCATCGAAGAGATCGGCCGGTGTTGGCCCCAAGCGTTCAACTGCAGACGGCTGCATCTGATGTCGGTCGACCTTCCGGTCGCGACCGAACCCCTCCAGACCCGGGCCCTCGATCCCGATGACGAAGAGGATCTGGCGGCGGTGGTCCGAGTCAATAACGCCGCCTTCCATTCCCACCCGGACCAGGCCGGTATGACGATCGAGTCGGTCCGCAAGAAGCTGACTGGTATCGGCCATAGCGCCCGCGGCGTCCGACTGGCCGAGATCGACGGTGTCATCAATGGGTTCTGTTGGACCCAGATCCACCATCAGAGGATGATCGGCGAGATCTCGGTGATCGGTCTTCACCCCGATGTCCATGGGCGAGGCCTCGGCGCACCGATGACCTCGGCCGGCCTGGACTGGTTGGCCCATCAGGGCCTCAATCTTGCCATTCTCTATGTTGAGGCGGCGAACGAACCCGCCGTGCGCAGCTATCAGCGTCTCGGTTTCACCATCACCCACGACGATGTCTCGTGGATGATCCCAGGTGGTTCCGGTGGCTGACACCCCTCGTCCCGACCAACTGGGCCGCATCCTGCGGATTCAGGAGAAACCTCGGGCCGGCATGCCCGAACGGCCGTCGCTGCTGGATCTCGATCGGGACCAACTGGCGTCGTTCCTGTCGGACGAACCGCGGTTCCGCACCGATCAGGTCTGGACCGCTGTGAATGAAAAGGGTCTCCGACCCGCCGAGATCACGTCGATTCCGCTGAAGCTGCGAGGCCGCTTGGAGCAGGAGTTCCCCGAGCCGCTCACCCTGGTCGCCCAACAGACCTCCGCCGATGAGCGCACGACGAAGTCACTCTTTGAACTGCATGGCGGAGCACAGGTCGAGACCGTGTTGATGCGGTACAACGAACGGGCCACGGTCTGTGTTTCGAGCCAGGCAGGGTGTGCGATGGCGTGCAGCTTCTGTGCCACCGGACAGGCCGGATTCGAACGCCACCTGTCGGTATCGGAGATCCTGGACCAGGTTCACTGGGCCCGACGCACCGCCGAACCTCAGCGCCTGTCGAACATCGTCTTCATGGGTATGGGTGAACCGCTCGCCAACCTCGACCGCCTGTTCGACTCCATCGATCGCATCACCGGCGAAATCGGGATCGGCGCCCGGAAGATCACCGTGTCGACGGTCGGCATGATCCCCGCCATGGAAACCTTCGCCGAACAGAAACGGCAGGTTGGACTGGCGGTCTCGCTCCATGCCGCCAACGACGACCTCCGATCCGAACTGGTCCCCATCAATCGCAGGCACCCCATCGCCGACCTGATCGACGCCTGTCGACTGGTGCGGTCAAAGACCGGTCGGAGGGTCTCGTTCGAGTGGGCGATGATCAGCGGGGTCAACGACCGAGACTCCGATGCCCGCGAACTCGTGCGCGTCGCCCGGTCCGCCGATGCACACGTGAACCTGATTCCGCTGAACGACACCCCCGGTTATCCAACAACCGGGTCATCACCTCAACGGTTGAAGGCGTTCGCAAACGAGCTTCGGTCGAGGGACATCAATGTCACCATCAGATCGACGATGGGCGACGACATCGATGCGGCGTGCGGGCAGTTGGCCAACCGGGACCGATAGCCGCCGCTACTTCGAGTTACTCGAACCAAGCCTTCATGTAGTCGCGGGTGTGGGGGTGAAGCACCGCAGCCAGCAGCGCGACGGGAAAGATCGATGCGTTGATGGCGAAGAGCGTGGAGTTGACGCCTCCCGAAATCGAGAGGAGAAATTCGAGCGCCCGCAACAACACGAACAGACCGCTTCCAAGCAGCAGAGCGATCCAGCCGATTCGTTTGTTGTTGGCGACACCGAAGGCACCACCGATCATGGCGAGTGACGCCAACAGAAGCAGCGGCGCGAGCCCACCCGAGACTCCGAGGAGCGCAAAGACTCCGCTGAGGTATCCAATGATGACCGCAGCCTGCATGGTCTGTGGATGGGAGGGATTAAACCAGCGGAGCACAGTGAGAAGCTTACTCCCGGGTGGCGGTCAGAAGCTGCGACAGCCCACCCTGCAGCTGACGATGCTCGGCGTCGACAAATCCGGCCCGCTGAAGCATGGCCACCATCTCCTCCCGCTCGGGCAGGTACGAAAGCGACCGGGGAAGATAGTCATAGGCCGAGGCGTCGGAGAAGAGCGCTCCGATCTTGGGAACGACCTTGTTGAAGTAGACGTCGTAACCAGTGCGCAGGAATCGATTGTCGGGCCGCGAGACATCGAGTAGTCCGATCCGACCGCCGGGACGGACGACCCGGGCCAACTCGTCGAAGAACGCTGGCAGTTCGATCAGGTTGCGCAATGCGTAGCCACACACCGCCCCATCGACCGAACCATCAGGAGCCGGCAGCGCCAGTAGGTCGCCCTGCACCAGCGGTGCCGTGGTACGGGCTGCGGCCAACATTCCATAGGACAAGTCGACGCCGATGGCTCGGTGTCCGCCTTTTTCCAGTTCGATACAGAAATCACCGGTTCCGGCGGCGAGATCCAACACTAATGAACCGGGCGGGAACGCCGTTGCCTTCATCGTCTTGCGACGCAAACCAACGTCCATCCGGAACGTCATTATCCGATTGACCAGGTCGTATCGGGGGGCGATGGTGTCGAACATGCTCCGAACGGCTTGTCGTTTTTCTTCGCCCTCGGGGAGGCGATCGGTCGGCATGCTGCTCACGACCTGAAGATAGCGTCTGGAACCGTTTCAGGCCGGGTCCAGACGTCTGGCCCGCATAGGTGAGATAACCGGCGCAAAGTTGTCAAAAAGTGAACCTGTTTGCAACCGCACCCCGATCGAAGGTGCTAGTATCATCAGGCGTCGTGTTTACCTCGCAGTAGCGCGACAGCTGACCCCGGGATTGCCGCCGCCCCCCGGGGTCAGCCCTTTTTTAGGGTCAGGTTCGTCCGAGCGTTGGATCGAACCCCTGAGGTTCGGATTTCTTCGCTCAGGTGCTCGCCCTCACCACGCATCTGCCGATGGAACGCCATGGAGCCTCGGCCAACGATCACCGACCCCTCGGTGCAGTCCGCAGGCCGCGCCGCCGCTCGATATGACCGAAGGGGCCACGAGCGCCGCCAAAGCACAACACCGCTGGTCAGCGTGGTCATACCCACCTACAACGAGGCGGACAATGTTCCGATTCTTGTGGGTCGACTGGAGAAGGCGCTATCGGACATCGACTACGAGATCATCGTGGTCGACGACGACTCCCCCGACCTCACCTGGCAGGTTGCCGAGGAACTGGCCACCGAACAGTCTCGACTTAGTGTTATTCGCCGCACGGAAGCGCGGGGTCTTTCCTCGGCTGTCATGGCCGGTTTCGCCGCGGCCTCGGGACGAACACTTGCGGTCCTCGACGCCGACCTCCAGCACGATGAACGCATCCTCCCCGATCTCGTCGGGGCGATCGTCGACGACGGGGCCGACATCGCAGTCGGCTCCCGCGAAGCACCCGGAGGTAGCTACGGCGAGTTCGGGCCGTGGCGTCGGTTCGTTTCATGGGGCGGTGCCCAGTTGGCCCGAGTGATGCTGCGAACCCCGGTAAACGATCCGATGAGTGGCTTCTTTGTGGTCAGTCGGGATCGATACGACCTGGTGCACGAGCGGGTGAACCCCAAGGGTTTCAAGATCCTCCTCGAGTTCCTCGTTTCCGGTCCTGCGCCGACGGTCACCGAGGTCGGGTTCACCTTCGGCCAACGCCTGCACGGTGCGACCAAACTGACCGGATCGGTCGTCGTCGCCTATCTGATGGCCCTGCTGGAACTTGCCGGTGGCAGGTTCGTGACCGCTCGATTCAGTGCCTATGCGATCGTGGGCCTCTCCGGGGTACTGGTTCGATCCTCGGTGCTGATCCTGTTCGGATCGTTGTCCGGGGCCGTGTGGTGGTTGGCGATCGAGGCGGCGGTGTTGTGGAACTACTGGTGGAACAACCGGTTCACCTTCAACGCCTACCGACAACGGGGTACCGCGGCCCTGGTGGGTCTCGCCAAGTTCCACGGCGTCGCCGCTCACGGTGTGCTGGTCGCAACATCGGCCAGCGCGCTGGTCATCGACCTTGTTGGCTCCGAATCGCTTCCGGTTCGGGCGGTGGCAACGCTTGCTGGCCTCGCTCTGGCAACGGTCGGCAACTACCACCTGAACCGCTCGATCACGTGGCGGGCACTACCGGCATAACCAGCCCGCCGTGCCACGGGTGGCGCGGTGCCATGAGTCGGCCGGCGGGGCACCGTTAGACTCCTCCGGTGCGACCCGGCGGCTCCTCCCCCATTGGTGATCGCCCGTCCCTGTTCACCGGGATCGGCATCGCGCTGCTCGTCGCAGCCGTTCTTGGCATCACCGGACTGGTCAGCTCCAGCGATGAGGTCCTGCGGTCCGTCGTTCGACTCGATGACCACGAAACCTCCTTTCCCGACCATCTGCCGGTGCAGGAAGAGGGAGCTGACCAACTGCGCCAGCTCGACACTGACGATGTGCTCACGGTGACGGTTCAGGAGGACCGGTCAACGATCGAAATCACCGCCCCACTCGAGGTCGGGACCGACCGAGTCGATGACATCGTCGAACGGATGGTGGCCACCGATGCCGGAACCGATCCGAACCAGCTGGCCGATGCCAGGACCCAACTCGACACCCTCGTCGCTCAGCTCGGGTCGATCGAGTCGAGCGCCGCCAGCGCTGCAGACGCCGAGTCGGTCGCGAATGCGGTCCTACTCCAGCGGGCCGCCGTCGCCGAACTCGCTGCGGCCGAAGCGGCCCGGTCCCGATTCGTCGTGTTGTCCACAGCTGCGCCGGCCGGATCGAACAGCTCGGCCGCCCAATGGATCGGCCTGATCCTTCTTGGCGCCGTCGGTGCTGCGCTCCTGACGTTTGGAGCGAAGGATGGCCGTCGATGAACGACTCGACGATCCATCGGCTCCTGCTCGGCCTGACCATTGCCGTTGCCGCCGTCGATCCCGAACGGCTGGGCTCCTCGTCCTGGGCGCAGCCGCTGGTTCTGGGGGTGCTGGCCGGGCTCAGCGCCTACCTGACGACCGCTCGCTGGGGCCGGCCCTCGTTACCCTCGGCCTCGCTCTGGCTGACGGCGTGGCTCTTCTGGGCGGCTATCGGGGCCGCCCGGTCAGACTTCCCCGGCACCACGCTCTTCACGGTTGGGTGTTTTGCCGCAATCGGCATCTCCGCCACCGCCCTGGCCCAACATGACGGCGTTGAGGGGGCTGTCAGCGTTCTTGGTTTCGGAGCGGCGTTCAGCGTGGTGCTCGCTGGCCTGGTGTCGCTCGTTGGAGAGGACGGTGGCCTGGGGGGTCGCCTCGATCTGCTCTTCCTCGAACCCAATCAGCTGGCCCGAGCCGCCGGACTGGTGATGGTCGGTGTCTGCGCTCTCGGACTGCACGAACTGCTTGGCGACCGTCGGCCTGACCGGTTGGCGATACTGATCGCAGCCAGCGTGGTGACGGCGGGCGCGCTCGTCCTGACCGAATCCCGAACCGGCGTCGCCGCCACAGCGGTCGGTCTTCTGGTCGTCGTTTCGGCCCAACTCTCGCGCCGACTCTCACTGGCCACGATTGGGGCGGTCGGTGCACTGCTTGCCGTCGCTGCCGTCGTCGTCCTGACCGGTTCGGCCGGAGACTCGATCAACCAATCCCTGTCTCGCAGCGCGTCACAACCCACGAATGAACTGAGCACGCTCAACGGGCGGACCGTGCTGTGGCCCGAGATCGTCGAGGTTGCCCGGGAGCAGCCGGTCACCGGTATTGGGCTGGGCGTCGATCGGACCGTGGTTTCACAGTTCCGGGCCGAAGGTCGTGTCGCCTGGAAACCAGAACACGCCCACTCGCTTCCGCTTCACCTTTGGCTCACCACCGGCTTCTTCGGCGTGATCGCGGTCTTCGGCGCAATCGCCACGGCCGCAATCCAGTGGTGGCGACGCCCGAGCGCCCTGGCCAGAACCTTTGCACTCGGTGCTCTTGCGGTCATCGTGATCGATGGCATCGTCGAACCGACGCTGCGGGTGCCCACCTTCGCATGGTTCGTGTTGGCTTGGATCGCCGGTTGGGAGGCGCCGGTTGCGGTCGGCGACACCGCAGCGCCTCAGGGCGAGTCAGCCAGGGTCAGGACAGCCGCGACAGCACGGTAGTGACCAGGCCGTCGATCTCTTCGACCGCCCGTTCGTAGACCTTCAACCGCTTCTTATACGGGTCTGCCACGTCGAGTTCTTCGGCGGCGAGATACTTTTGCGGATCCCGGGTGTCGTTGACCCGGTCGAGGAACGACGCAATGGTGTCGCCCGATTTCACTGCGGCGGCGGCTTCCTTCAGCGGCATCGCCTTGCGGAGCGCCCGACGGTCCAGCACGGTTGCGTCGAGCACGTGCCGAGACTCCATGGTGAGAATCAGATCGGCTGCGGTGACGGTGTCCTGGTCGAGTTTGTAGCTGCGGTGGTCCGCCACCGAGATGCCCCGACTGGACAGAACCCTCTGAAGCTCGTCGGGACACGAACGGTCCGATGCCATGAATCCGGCGGAGCGCACATGGAACTTTTCACTTCCGAACCGATGGCGAGCCAGATACTCAGCCGTGGGGCTACGGCAGATGTTTGCGGTGCATACGAAGAGAATTCGCTTCCGCTGATCTGCGCTTTCCATCCGTTCAGTCTGGTGGATTTACGCCCCAGTGCGGCGGACCAAGGCACCGATAGTACGGAAGAGGATCTTCACGTCGGTCCGAAGCGACAGATTGATCACATACGCCATGTCGAGGTGAAGTCCCTCGGACAGGTCTGCCTTGCTCCGCAGACCCGAGGTCTGGAAAAGGCCGGTGAGGCCGGGGCGAACGACATGCCGGGGATGGTCGAGGATGCCGTTACGTTTGGCGACGTGGTACATCTCGGGGCGAGGGCCGACGAGGCTCATCTCACCACGAAGCACGTTGATCAACTGGGGCACCTCGTCGAGGCTGACGCTACGGAGGAAACGGCCCAGCGGGGTGTGGCGGGGATCATCGGAACTCTTGTGGGTCTTGCGACGATCCTGGCCGTCGTAACGGTCCGAGGAGGTGGCTCGACGATCGTGGTGCATCGTGCGGAACTTGAGCATCTGGAACGGTTGTCCGAAACGACCGACCCGATCCTGAGTGAGGATCACATTGGGGCCGAGGGTGAGCCGCAGTCCGAGCCAGGTGAACGCAAGGATGGGGGCGATCAGAACGAGAACGCCTCCCGCCACCGCTACGTCCAATCCGCGCTTTAGGAAGCGCTCGTACATCGTCCGACTCCGATTGGTGCCCGAGATCTCGAGGACGGGTCCGTCATCGAGGTCGATCCCGCCGAGTTGGTTGTGACTTGCTGGGTGCTGCGCCGTCATCTTTCGCCGTTCTTGTGCCGCTGCCGTGGTCCGAAGACCTTGTGCTGACCGAAGTTAGCAACCGAATCCACCTCGGAAAATGACACTCGGCCCAATCGGGAACGTCTACCCATTAGGTTCCGGGTCATGTATGGCAATGGTCATAGGTGGGAGTACCTTTCGAGCGTGCGTTCCATCGCTGTCATCCTCACCTGCTTCAACCGTCGAGAGACCACCCTGGCCTGCCTTGATCGTCTTCGGCAACAAACCGCTGTGGCTGAAGAACTCGGAGGTCAGGAAGGTTCTACACTGGCCAAACTCACCGTTTTTCTCGTCGACGATGGCAGCACCGACGGCACCTCCGAGGCGGTCCGAGCCGCCCACCCGGAGGTGAGAATCATCCCCGGGAGCGGCGATCTCTTCTGGAATCGCGGGATGCACAAGTCGTGGTCAGCAGCGATTGACAGTGGCGGATTTGATCACTATTTCCTACTCAACGACGACACGATTCTGTTCCCCGACGCCCTCGAACAACTGATTCAGGTCGCAGAACGTCCCGAGGACGGTTCCAAGGGAGTTGGACTGGCCGTCGGAGCCACCACCGATCCCGCTACCGGCGAATTCACCTACGGCGGCTACGTGCGGGACTCGAAGTGGAATCCGATGCGACTTCGACATCGTGAACTGTCGGGCACCGAACGGGTGGAAACGATGAATTGCAATGCCGTTCTGGTCCCCGACGCCGTCGTCCAGAGCATCGGTCAGATGGACCCCACCTTCCACCACAGCTGGGGCGACATCGACCTCGGTTATCGAGCGTCCAAGGCCGGTTTCGTGCTGAGTGTTCCCACCGTGCCAGTGGGGCACTGTGAGCCAAACCCCAAAGGGACCGACGGACACCACAACGTCGAACTGGGCCTCAAGGAACGCATCGCGTTCATCAATTCGATCCGAGGCTTGAACAAGTCCGACTGGCGCCATCTGGTGCGCAAACACGGCGGGCCGCTATGGCCGGTCGTCTGGGTCTCCCCCTACGTGAACCTGTTCGTCACCTATGCCCGACAGAAGGTCGGCTCGAAACTTCAATCACGCTCGACTGGGTAGCGCTCCGGGGTCGGCGGCGAATCGCCAGCTTTGATCCATCGAGGGTCGAGCGGTTCTTGTCCATGAAGCGTTTGGTCTCCACCAGGGCGACCACCACCAACATCCAGTCGACGCCTCGGCGCACAACACCCGCTTCGGTGACCGAATACAGGAATGCATAGGAGAGCATCGCCAGCGGAAACAGGCCGGCGATTCCGGGACGGTCGCGCAGGTAGTGGATCGAGCGCCAAAGCCCTCGTCCCATCATGACCGCCCAGATGATGAGTCCGACGGCGCCGAGGGCCAGAAGATACTCGAGCGGGGCGTTGTGAGCGGTGGGTGGGAACCAGCTGTTCTTCAGCCAGATTTCGTGGGCCGGCGACCCCCAACCACCCCAGAACGCCTCCCAGCCATGTCCCAGGATCGGCTTCTCCGAGATCGGCACGAGCAGATGCTGCCACAACACCGTTCGTCCGGTGAGGGTGATATCCCGATCGAGAAGGTCGGTGATGAACACCAGGTTGGCGGTAGCGATCAGAATGCCGAACAGTCCCGCGGTGATTTCACTCACGATGACCGCACCGAAGAGCTGCTTCCTGGCCCGGAAGGTGGAGAACACGATAAGGAGCCCGCCGAGCAGCACCAGAGACGCCAACGACGTCTTCGAGCCGGTGCCGATCACCAGGTACAACGATCCGGCGAAACCAACGACTGCGATGATCTTGTGGTTCTTGGAGCGGAACGCAAAGACCATGATCAGGCATCCCAGTACCGCCTGTTGGCCCAGCGTATTGCGGTTGGTGGTAATGCCGACGAAGTCGCCATTGGACAACCCGTACTGCGGCAGGGCGGTGACCCACACGAGGTTGAGGATCATCGCAAAGAAGTAGACGAGTGAGAGTCGATTCAGGAGCTGTTCAAGGCTGTACCGCGCCACGAAATAGATGCCGAGCAGGGTGACGAGCGTGAGCGCCACGGACCGGCGAACCGACGTGTTGAAGTTCACCGACCAGAGCGGTGAGAAGAGGATCAGGAGGCTGAACCCGACGAGCATCAGTTCGCAGACCAGCAGATAGAACATCGCCTTCGGTCGCTTCATCGAGAACACCAGAAGGGTGCCGATCAGGGCGGTGAAGACCACGATCACCAGCGGGCCGCCAACGTTGACGGCGTCGAACAGGTTGCCCTCGATCACTACGAACCATTCGGTCGGGAGACCGGTGGTGAGAACCGTCAGCGTGATCATGCCGATCAGCTGTTCGAGGAAACGCGGGCGAGCCCGGTAGGCGGCACTCTGGCGCCACGCCGCCTGAGCCTTCGCCAGGGGGTTTTGAAGTTCGACACCATCGGACGTGGGAACCGGGCGCGGCTCCACCGCCGTCTCGGCGGCCTCGATCGTGGTCATCGGAAGGTTAGGACTGGCCGGTCTCGTAGTAGGCGTACGCGTCGCGCCGGCTGAAGAGGCCCCGTCGGGCTCGCACTCGGTTGACCACAGCGCCAAGAATAGTTGCGCCGGCTCGATCCAGTTCGTCGCGCACCTTGAGCAAATCTGGGGTTTCGGTCCGACGGCTGTCGACGACGACGATCACACCGTCGGCGTAGGTGGCGGCGGTCGCGGCGTCGGCGGTGCTGAGGACTGGCGGGCTATCGATCAGAACGTAGGCGGCCATGGTTCGAAGCTCTTTGATCAGGGTTTCGAACTGGACCGAACCAAGTAGTTCACCGGGGTTAGCTGGAGGCGGACCGGCCGGCACGAACCAGAGGTTCTCGACACCGTCGATCGACTTCAGTTCCATCTCGCTGCGGCCACCGAGGAAGTCCGAGAGACCCTCGTGATTCGGCACGCCCAAGATTCGTTCGAGTGTGGGGCGACGCATGTCGGCCGAAACGAGCGCAACGTGTTTGCCGCTCTGAGCGAGCGCGAGCGCCAGGTTGGCAGAGGCCACGGACTTGCCCTCGCCGGGGAAGGCCGAGGTGAAGACGAACACCTCCGCTCCGGTGGACGCCGAGGCGAACTGCAGGCTGGACCGCAGACGCCGGAAGGCTTCTCGGGAAATGGCAAGGCGCGGCTTGCGGTCCTCGCTCAGCATCACGGCGGCGCTGGTGCCGCTGCGGTTTCCGAGCGGGAAGGCCGGAATCGAGGCCAGGACGCGGGCGCCGAGCGCCAGTGTGACGTCGTTTTCGTCGCGGGCCGTGGTGTCGAGACGCTCCACCAGGAAGGCGGCTGCGGTACCGAAGAGCAGACCGGCAATGAGGGACGCGGCAAGGATGAAGGAACGGGGAATCCCGTCCGGGCTACCGGGCACATCGGCGATCAGCAGTGGACTGGCCGCACTGCCCAACGAGTTGCGATCAAGACGGAGCTGGTTGGCCTGAACGCTTGCGGTTCGGATTTCAGCGCCGAGGGTATTGATCTCGGTGTTGAGACGGGCGACCTGATCATTGATGGCAATGATCTCGTTCGGCGTGATTCCGGTCTGGCTCCTATCCCGGATCAGGCCTGCCAGTTCGGATTCGAGTTCAACCTGAGCAGCTTCGGCATCGTCGATCAGTTCCTGGAGTGACTGGGTTCTCGTGTCGTAGTAGGCCTCGGCCTCACCCTGACGGGTGGACACGTAGGTGTCGATAAAGGTGTTCACCGCGTCCGCTGCGAACTCGGGATCAGTGGCGGAGTAGGAGAGGTCGAGCCGCTGGCTTTGCGGAATGTAGGAGACGTCGATATCCAGACGGAGGGCGGCAGCGGTGATCTGATAACCCTCAGCTCGCAGCTCTTCGGCCACACGATTCGAAATTGCATTGCCGATCAGGCGCGACCGTTCAAGTTCGAGGTTGCCGGCACTCAGGTTGCCGCCGCCGCTATTGACCGGGCTGAGGCCAACCTCGATCTCACCGAAGGCGGTGAACTTGTCTTCGCCGCCTGAGGTGGCGAGGAAGGCGAGCGCGAACAGCAACAGCGTCGAGGCCGCAACGATCCACTTCCGATTGCGAATTGCCGCGAGGTAATCCTCGAGGGTTGTCACATCGTCTTGAACGAAGTTGTTATCGGGAACCATGCCGTGCTTTCAGGTGTGTTAACGACGCTGACCGTGGGAGCGATCAGCGGTAGCGACTCCTCAGACTATCGGCACCCTATTGACCGCACCTGAGTAGTCATCCCAGTTGGCGTGCTGCCCACCTAGGTCGATAGTACGAGATGACGAGGCCCCCGGCGAGCGCGAGGCTCAGCGGAATCTCCACCGGCACGGGAGGCTGCTGCACCGGATCGGGGTCAAATGCGAGCACCTCGGGTACCGCGACGGCCTCTTCGTCGCCCGCAACGTCGACTTCAGCGCCGTCCGTGCGAGCGCCATCGGCCGGGCTGGGCTGACCGGGGATTGGCGCCGAAGGCGGAGCGTCGATCGAATCGTTTGTGCTGGACCCAGCAGACGGCGAGCCGAAGGACTGATCCGGAACATCGATCAGATCCGAGTTCTCATCTTCGTCCTGGAAATCATCGAACGGACGGGAGGGGCCCGATGCCGGGCCGCGTTCGATCTCTCCACCGGACGCATCAGGGGCGGAAGGCGAGACATCACCATCGGAGTCGAGTTGTGCGGTGGAAGAGGTTGTCGTCGATGCGCTGCCCTGTTCATCGGACGGCGGAGCCGTGGTCGGAGCTGCGGAAGCCTCGGTGGTCGGAGGACGCGGTACCGACGTCGCGACCGGGGCTGCGGTGGTCGTGGTTCCGTCCAGCGTGGTGGTCGAGGGCCCATTCGTGGGCGTCGAGGACGGGGTCGAGGTGGACCCGCCGGAGGTGTTCGTCGTAGCGGTCGGCCGGGTCGTGCTGGGAGGCCGGGTCGTCGAGGGTGCTTGAGTGGTCGGAGCCGCCGTTGTGGGGGCTGCGGTGGTCGGCGCCGCTGTGGTCGGTGGAGCCGTGGTTGGGGTCACGGCTGCGGAGCTTCCGGATTCGAAGGCGCCAAGGTCGATCGTTCCCCCGGCGACCCGTCGGGCGCCCGAGAAGTCCGAGGACATCTTGCTGTTGAACTTGTTGGTTCCAGCGTTGATGGCAGGCGAACCGTTCGAAAGGTGGAAGTTGGCAGGGTTCGGGTTGGTCGACGGGCTCTTGACCACCGAGGTGCCCTCACCGACCCGACGATCACCGTCGTTGGAGGCACCGCCGTACTCGGGATCGGTGTTGCCGACATACAGGTTCTTGGTGAATCGGATGTTGCTGCTGTCGAACGTTCGAGCGGGCTTCAGGCCGCTGCGGGCGAAGACGAGGTTGTTGGCGAACTCGACATCGCTGGAGTAGAACGCACCGAGTTCACCGCCGGAACTGGCGATCTCACCGGTTCGGAGGTTGTGGTAGACGGTGTTGTTGACAACGTCGACGTGCTTGGATTCGAAGATCTGGATACCCCGGCCACCGTTGTCGAGACACAGGTTGTTGGCGATCAGGGTCCGGCCGCTGTAGTTGTTGATGTTGGTCCGGTCCATGATGATGCAGTTGCCGTCGGTGAACCGGCCGTGGTTGTCACGGACCTTGTTTTCGACCTGATAGACCACGTTGCCGGTGATGTAGTTCGAGTACCCGTTTCCGTCGTTGCCGAATCCCATGTTGAAGCTCTCGAGGATCGAGATGCCACTGTGCTGGGTCCATTCGACTTCGGCCAGGTTATGGATGATGTTGTTGCGGATCTCCACATGGCTGGACCCGGTGATGGGAATACCACCGGCACCGAATCCTGAGACCCGGTTGTTCAGAACACGAACGTGATGGTTCTTGGCGGGGCCATAGATGGCATCCACATTGATGCCCGAGCCGGAATAAGAGGAGGTTCCACCGGTCGGGTTGCCGATCAGCTCAAGGTTCGAGATCTCGACGTAGCTGGCGCCCTCGACCTTGATACCGTTCGACTGATTGCTTCTGAGAATCGGGGTAGCGCCGGGCTGAGCGGTAATGCGGATCCAGGCGTCGGGGGTGCCGGACCGGTTGACGACCACAGCGGAGTCGGGCCGTTCGTTCTCGAAGAACTCGCCCTCCATGATGTAGAGGGTGTCGCCGGGGTTCAACTGCTTCACGGCGTACGCGACCGTCTTGTAGGGCGCATCGGGAGAGTTACCGGGATTGGAGTTGTTGCCGTTCGGCGACACGTATTTGCCCGGCAACGCGGCCGAACTACCCAGTACAGAGGCCGAATCGGCCTCAACTCGAGCGTTCGAGGCGGTGGTTTGGTCCGGAGTGGTACACGCCGCGAAGGCAAGGGCCGAGGCGATCGCAAGTGCAACGATCCGATGAAGCGCGCCGGTTCGGCGGAGGCTCAGGGGCATGTAGGTACATCGGCATAGTTCAAAACTGGTTGAGCGAAATTTGGGTAACCTCACCCAGCAGCGACGCATCCTTGGCGCAGCAGGTCTACGAACTGGCATAACGACATTCCCCGCAACTTTGAAAGCTCCCGCGCACAATGAACCAATCGGCACCTTCGGCGAATATGAGAGCACTTTTGGTCTGTCATTCGTGCTCTCCGACCGGCGGATCCGAGGCTCGAATGACGTGGCAGTGGGTCGTCCACCTCGCTGAGCAGGGCATCAAGGTCACGGCCCTCATCAACCGGGCCGACCCCACCGCCCCGGTGGATCCTCGTTCGGTCGAGCTGCCGTCGTCGATTCCGGCCGATTGTGCACCCGAATTTGTTGCGGTCGAACCTCCGGTTCTGTCACGCCGGCTACCGGTTGTGGTGTACACCGCCCTCGATTACCAGGGGTGGCAACGCCGAGCCCTGAAGGCCGCGCAGGAACTGCACGAGCGAGAGCCCTTCGACGTGGTGCACCATCTCAGCTGGGCCAGCATTCATCACGGCACCCGGCTGGTGAAGCTCGACGCACCCTTCGTTCTCGGACCCGTCGGCGGCGGCACCACCAGCTCCCCCGCGTATAAAGACTGCTTCCCCACCAGCTGGCGTTATGAACAGATCCGCAACCGTCTGGTCGAGGGCGTCACCCTCAATCCGGTCGGGCGGTCGCTGGTGAAGAACACCGACCTGATCCTCGCCTCGAACCCCGAGACCCAGAGGGTGCTGGCGAAGATGGGAGCCGGTGACGTGCAGATAATGCTCGACGACGGCGTCGATGTTGAGGAACTTCGATCCGAACCGGTCGCCCAGAGCACCGACGGACCCCTGCGGGTCCTGTGGGTGTCGCGGATCATGGAACGCAAGGCACTCGGAATGGCGCTCGCCGCCGTCGAGGCGGCAGCCGAGCGGTGTGAGATCACACTGACCCTGATGGGCGACGGTGAACATCGCTTCGTCGTCGAGGAAGTGATCGACCGAATGACCGACGCCGGGATCCTTGTCGATCACGGGTGGTCCGATCAGGAAGCGCTCGACCGCGCCTTCGCCTCCCACGACCTTCTGTTGTTCAACAGCGTGCGGGACAACGGAAGCGCACCGCTGCATTCGGCGTCGGCCTACGGAATGCCCGCTCTCGTGATCGATCATCAGGGACCGGGAACGATCACGTCGTCGGACTGGGCTGTCAAGATCCCGGTATCCGACACCGAACAATCAACCCGAGACCTGACCGAGGCGCTGGTTGACATGGCGGGAGACCCGGACCGTCGCACCCGCATGGGCCGAGCGTCGCTGGAAGCGGGGGCGCGCAACACCTGGCCCGCCCGCGCCGCCGCAATGGCCGAGCACTATCGAAGCTTGGTGAGCTAAGGCCGGCTGGTTCGCGCTGAGACTCTTCACGAACCTCTCACCTCCGCCGATGAGCAGATGGTGGCTCCCTCTTCTACGCGCGTGGCGAATCGTGCAAACGCCCGGTCGGCCGCGCCCACGTCTCGCCCGACTCGACGAGTCTCGCTGCTTGCCGTTTTTGGACTGACGTCATTGTTGGTCGTGTCCGGCATCGGCGTCGCCATCGGCTTGGCCCTGCAGGACTCGATCCGCAGCCGGGCCATCTCGGACGCCGCCCAAACCGGCGAAATCGCTGCCAATCTCGGCGTACGGCCGTTTCTCGAGGTCGATGATCTGCAGAGAAATTTCATGCCGCTTCCGACCGATCGGGTCGAAAGTCTCGACGCCTCGCTTGGCTCGAGCCTGTCTCCCAACGGCATCGTCCGCATCAAGGTGTGGAATCGTCAACACTGGCTGGTGTATTCGGACAATCCGAATCTTCGGGGTGCCTGGTTCGCAGGATCAGAGACGCTCGAGCGTTCCTTCGAGGGTGAACTGACCACAGAGATCACCGACCTCACCGCACCGGAGGAACGGGAGGAACGCGATTTCGGCGAACTTCTCGCGGTCTATGTGCCGCTGCGGGCCGCCGATGGCGAGTTCACCTCCGACCCGGACGCCGACATCATCGGGGCGTTCGAGATCTACCTGCCATTCGAACCCTTCGCCGCCGACATCGCCGCCGACACCCGACGCCTGGTCGGCGTGCTCGTCGTCGGTCTCGCGATTCTGTACCTGTCGCTGTTCCGACTCGTGGCCGGAGCGTCCCGCAAGCTCCGCCGACAGTCCGAGCAGAACCTCTACCTCGCCACCCATGACTCGTTGACCGGTTTGAACAACCGGGATGCGTTCATCGCCCAAGTCGACGCCCACCGTCGCAGCCTGAAGCCGAACGAGCCCGGCGGGATGGTCATTCTGGCCGACCTCGATCGATTCCAGCAGATCAACAACACCCTCGGTCACGATGTCGGCGATGAACTGTTGACGATCATCTCCCAGCGGCTCGCCAGCCACCTTCGGGATCAGGATCTTGTGGCCCGTCTCGGCGGCGACGAGTTTGCGTTCCTGCTGACCAGCATCGGAAACGCATCGACGGTCGAGGTCATCAGCCGCCTCATCGCTGTGCTGGACGCGCCAGTCGAACTGGCCAACATTCGCCTCGAGGTACGAGCGTCATTCGGTGCGGTCCGTTGCACCAGCGATCTCCCCGCCGAGGTTGCAGTCCAACAGGCCGACATTGCGATGTACGCAGCGAAACGAGACCAAACGACCATCGAGTTCTTCCGACCCAGCCTTGACGAGCTGACGGCCGAGAGTCTGGAGCTGGCCGCCGAGGTACGGGTCGGAATCGACTCGAAACAATTCGATCTGCACTACCAGCCCAAGTACGACCTGCAGACCGGAGACCTCACCGGAAGCGAAGCGCTGGTGCGCTGGAATCATCCGACCCGCGGAATGGTGCCGCCCACTCGTTTCATCCCGACGATCGAGCAGATGCCGATCGGACGAGACCTCACCGACTACATCCTCGATCGGGCCCTCACGGACATGGCGGCATGGCGCGAACTCGGAATCGACATCGGCGTGTCGATCAACCTCAGCCCTCGTGACGTGAACGATCTCGAACTCCCGAACACCATCGAACGAGCGCTCAGCGGCCGCATGCTCGATCCGGCCCTTCTCACCGTCGAGCTGACCGAGGGTTCCATCCTGGCCAACGAAGAGCGTGCGATGCGCTGCCTCAACGCCATCCGAGACTTGGGGTGTGGCGTATCGATCGACGACTTCGGTACCGGTTATGCATCCCTCAGCCATCTGATCAAACTGCCGGCGACCGAGTTGAAGATCGATCAGAGCTTCGTAGCTGCGGTCGGGTCCGACGAGACCAGCTTCAACATCGTGAAGCACTGCATCGAAATCGCTCAGGCGTTTGGGCTGGCGACTACCGCCGAAGGCATCGAGACCGATGAGGTCGAGGAGATCGTGCGATCGCTCGGGTGTGAGACGGGCCAGGGTTATCTCCACGGCCGCCCGGTTCCGCTGGCCGACTTCGTGGCGTTCGCACAGGAGGCCAACTCGACCAATCCTGTCGCCGCCGGGGCTCCGAAGAACCAATGATGAGACTCTTGATTCCTACGCTGCTGGCGCTGCTTCTCGTTGGGTCGGCATGTTCGAGCCAACCAGACGAGCTGGCCTTCAACAGCGTGTTCTCACTCGAGAGGGAGGCGTCGGCCGGGATCGAACCGATCGATCCGAATCGGACCGACGTACTGTCGGCCCCGCTGCTCCGGTCACTGCTACAGGACCTCCTCACCGAACACAGCGACCTTTCGATTCGGGCGATGCGGGATGCGGTGGATGGAGTTCAGCTGGACCGAACGATCGAACAGCTGAGGGCCAACACGGACAACCTGACAACCTCACTCGGCGTTGTGTACGGACCCGAGGGGGCGATGGCCTTCGACCAGTTGTGGACCAGCCATATCGAGTTCTTCAACAACTATGCGAACGCGCTCGGCCGCGGTGATCGTCTGGCCGCCGATCGTGCGATCACCGACCTCGGCCACTACGAGTCGGATTTCTCCAGCTACATCGATACGGCCACCAGCGGCAACGCCGACTTCCATGCGGTTCTGCATGTGCTTCACAGCCATGTGACCCAACTGCTGGAACAGGCCGAAGCGTGGACCGACCGCGACTATGCCCGAGCGTTCGAACTGTCCGAGGAGGCCCACCGACATATGGACGTAATCGCTCTGGCATTGGCGACCGGTATCTCCATCCAGCAACCCGAGGCATTCCCAGGCGACCCTTCGACCGAAGCGGCCCAAACCTGTGCTGCCCGCCAGCTGCAACTGAGCGTTGCTCTCGCCGCCCGCGACGATCTGATTCGCATCGGTGACCGAGGTCAGGATGGGGTCGACGAAGCAGAACGCATACTGGCTGGAATCATCGGCGATCTGTCCGCCGAGGCTCAGATCGCCTTCGATGCGGTCGAGGGTTCAGCCCTTTCGGTGCAGCGCAGCAGCGCCCGCGAACTCCTCGCCGAGTCTGCTGACTGCGGCGGCTACATACTGCCCTGACGCCGCACTGCGGACGTAGCGCGGTGTGATCTAGCGGTCGGCTCGACCCCGTTGTTCCATCACCTTGGAGACGAACTGCGGGGGCCATGCGACGAAGGACTTCAGGGCAAATTTTACGAAGTCGCCTTTGCGACCATCGACAAGGGCTGCGCCCGATCGTCGGAACATATGTCGGCTCTGCACCATTCGATCATGCGAGATTCGCTGCCATGTCGACCGGCTGTCCATCTCGGCCTTCCACTCTTCAAAGGTGGGTTCGGCCTTCCCCTCGTCGAGCGCCTTGAGACAGGCTTCGAAGTACTCGTACCGCTCGTACTGATGTCCAAAGTTCTTGGCGCTGTCGGAACCGTCGTGGATGCGAAATCCGAACAGACGACTGGTCTGGGTGAGGCTGGGCCACTCCCGACCGATGTAGCCGCTCAGTGCAGCGTCCATGGCAGATCCGAAACGTTCTTGAAACCCACCGGCCGCTCGGGCCGCTTCGGTATCGAAGATGATCGCGGGGAAGCAGTACTGCACCGGCGTCGAGTTCGAGCGGTAGGACTCCCACTCTTCAAGCGTGACCGGGCCGACGTCCATCTTTCCGTGCCGCACCGGGTTCTCGAAGTCGCCACCGATGCGGTGGGTCCAGGTCCCCAACATCTTGAGGTCCTTAACCGAGTTGAACAGTTCGATGGCTTCGGTGAATCGATCGCCGAAGACGAGGTCGTCGTCGCCCATAAAGTTGACCAGCGGGGTGGTGATCGCATCGAGCGCGGTCTGGTGGGATTCGGTGACCGGGAGGCGGTCATCGATTCGAATCACGTTGACCGGCCCCTGCCACTGTTCCACGAGATCTTCAACTGCCGGCCAGGTGCCGGGCGAGGCCTCGTTGAGCAGGAGCTGCAGGCTCGGACCCGGAGGGGTCGTCTCCACCAAACTCTTGAGGGCGGCCCGAAGCGCCTCGGGGCGATCGACCGTGCAGATGTTGACCGTCAAGTCAGCGAGGGTGAGCGATCGTGCCGGATCACTCGAATGTTGGGTGTTCATATGTGCCCAGTGTGTCACCGGAGCGACGAAACGAACGATGACTCGTGCTTCATTACCCGGCGGTATCGTCCGATCGGACTAGAACGGCATGTGTTAGTCGCACGTCCCTGAGTCGGTCGATGACCGATTCGCACCCACCACCCACTGAGAAAGCTCTCCCCATGGCCAGAATTCTGTGGCTCTCCGGCGAATACCTGCTCCCGGCCGACTCGGGCCTGTATCGCTACAGCCTCGACATGATGAACGCCCTGAAAGAGATGGGACACGACGTGCACGCCATCGGGCGCCGCCGCGAACCCGGATCCGACTCCGAGACACCCGAAGGCTGGACCCTGCTTCCCCATCGTCAGCCGCCAATGTGGCGAAAGATGCTCGACGTGAATCCGGTGAAGGTCGTCGAGGTCTGGGACGACGACTACAAGAACGCCGTCACCGCTGCCCTGGGATCGTTCTCGCCCGACATCGTGCTCTTCGATCACCTGCGCACCGCCGCCGCCTTGGATCTCCTTCCCGAGGACATGCCCTCGATCTATGTCTCCCAGAACGACGAGACCGCGGTGAAGGAAAAAATGGTCCCGGCCGCAACGGGTATTCGCAAACCCGCCCTGTGGATCGACCTCAAGAAGATCGAACGGTTCGAGGACCGCCTTCTGAAGGATTGCCAGGGCGTCAGTGCGATCTCGCTCGCCGATGTCGACACGTTCACCAAACGGGGCACCACTGGACCAATCGTCCACACGCTGCCCAGTTATCGAGGCAGCCGCATCGCCGAACGAACCCTCACCGAATCCACCCCTCGCCGGCTGGCGATGATCAGCACCCTGTACTGGGGCGCGAAGATCGACAACATGGTCATGGCGCTCCGGGGTCTGAAACCGGTTATCGACGACGGCGTCGAGGTAACGGTGTTCACCGGTGGCTACCAACCGCCCGCGGAGATTGCGGCCGAGTACCCCACGGTCACCTTCGAGGGATACGTCGACGACTTCGACGCCGCACTTGCGGATTGCCGGGTCGGCGTGGTGTACGAACCGGTCGGTGGCGGTTTCAAGATGAAAACCCTGGACTTCATCTTCCATCGGGTCCCGCTCGTCACCGGCCACACCTCGGCGATGAGCCTTCCGCTCACACCGGGCGAGAGTGTCGAGCAGGCCCGCAACGAAGACGAACTCGGACGGGTCGTTCTGGGCATGATCGACGACATTGACCGACTGAACGCCCTACAGAACTCAGCCTTCGACGCATGCCGAGACCTGTTCACCAGCGAGTCGGCCCGCGATTTATCCGATCTGGTCGTACGAATCACTTCAGCCGACCGCGTCGGACAGTAGATTCCTCCGGATGGCTCTCAACCCACAGAGACGTGTCGACGTCCTCGGCGTCCATGTCAACACCCTCGACCTGCCCACCGCAGTCAACGAAATTGCCCGGTGGGTTGACGAGGGTGAGAAACACTACGTGTGTGTACGCGACGCCCATGGCGTGATGCTGGCGCAAAAGGATGAGAAGTTCCGACAAATCCAGAATGCGTCCGGGCTGACAACACCCGACGGCATGCCGATGGTCTGGTGCGGCCGGTACGCGGGGGCCAAGGAGATGAGCCGGGTCTATGGCCCTGACCTCATCCAGGCGGTTACCGAACGAGCCGGCGCCGAGGGGTGGAAGTTCTTCTACTACGGCGGCACCGAGGGTGTGGCTGAGGAACTAGCCGAAGAGATCAAACGACGTGCGCCCGGCGTGCAGAACGTCGGGACCTACTGCCCTCCCTTTCGACCCCTGAATCCCGAGGAACGGGCGGCGGTGATCGACCAGATCAATGCATCGGGTGCCGACGTGGTGTGGGTCGGACTGTCCAGTCCGAAACAGGAGTTCTGGATGGACGATGTTCGCAGCGAACTCGACGCCGCAGCGCTGATCGGTATCGGTGCGGCCTACGACATGCTCACCGGCCGGGTCCGACAGGCACCCCGATTCATCCAACGGTCCGGTTTCGAGTGGCTGTTTCGCCTCCTGATGGAACCGAAGCGGCTATGGCGACGGTACGTACTCAACCTGCCACGCTTTGCAGTGATGTTGGCTCGAAATCGCCCAACGTTGATCGAACCAGGCGACGAAACCAGCCGCTAACGGCGCGAAATCACCTCTGTGGAGGGGTCGAATCGACTTCGTTCCCGCAGGTCAGAGCACATGTTGAGACGTGACCACTGTCACGACCACATCTGGCCTTCCGCAAATCTGCCCAGCGCTTGGCGTGGATAACGTAGGCAAAATGACCCAGAATCGGAATCGCTGTATGTCCGTCCCTATTTCAAGTGCTAGTTACATCTGATAGAGCGACACATTTTCCGGCGGAGGGAAATTTACTATGAGCTATAAAGCAGGCTCACTACTACCCAGATGGCACTGGAACGTCATAGCCGATACGGCGGCGCTGTTTGTCGTCTGGGCCGTCGTCCTCGTTGCCACCAACCTGACCGAACCCGCCTACCGGTCCGACGCCGCGTCATGGGGTCTCGTTCTCTTCGCCGTCGGCACCACCTGTGCCGGGTACTGGCTGCGAAGTCTCTACGAAACACCACGGCTGGCCCGCACCGACGAGATCTCGCGGCTGATGTCGATCACCACCATGGGCGCAGGACTCACCGCAGTGGCGGCCTCGTTCACCAACCTCGATCTCGGCGCCCGCGAACTACTTCTGGCCACGCCCGCCGCTATCGCCGCCGTGATTCTGGGCCGAGGGGTCGTTGGTCGACTAAAGGGTCCCGACGGCAACCAGCGCATCGTGATCGTTGGTACCGGCGCTGAAGCCAAGGAACTTCTCCACCTGCTGCGCGATCATCCCGAGTCCGCCCTCTCGGTGGTCGGTGTGATCGGCAACGCTGGCGTTGCTGAGGAGTACAGCCTGGCCAAACACTGGCTGGGCCCAGTCAACAACCTGATCGGCATCATGGAGCGGGACTCGGTGACCGGCGCCATCATCACTCCAACCGGCTTCCGGAACAAGCAGTTTCGAGAGATCACGCGCACGCTCTTCACCGCCGGCTACGACGTGCACCTGAGCACCGGCGTCACCCACATCTACGCCGGCCGTTTCGAGGTTCGGCCCGTCGTCCATGAGCCTCTGGTGCGACTCACCAACCACAGCCCCTACCGGATCGAGGTGATCCTGAAGCGGCTCCTCGACATCATCGGCGCATCGATCATCCTGTTCCTCACCCTCCCGCTGATGGCGGCCACGGCGATTGCAATCAAGATCGAAGACCGCGGGCCGGTGCTCTTCCGACAGGTGCGGAAACGGACCCTGGTGACCGACTCCACCGGAGCGGTGATCGGCGTGTCCGAATTTGAGATGCTGAAGTTCCGGAGCATGGGAACCGACGCCGAGGAGCAACGTCGCAAACTGGTGGAGCAGAACGAACGCTCGGGCCCGATCTTCAAGATGACCACCGATCCCCGAATCACCAAGGTGGGTCGTCTTATCCGCGAGCTGTCGATCGATGAACTCCCCCAGCTGATCAATGTGTTGCGGGGCGATATGTCTTTGGTGGGTCCCCGGCCGGCGCTGATCTCAGAGGAAGAGGCGTTCGACGAGGAACACAAACGCCGCTTCGCAGTGAAACCCGGCATCACCGGCCTCTGGCAGATCGAAGCACGCTCCAACCGCGAGTTCCGCGCCTATCGGCGACTCGACCTCCACTACGTCCAGAACTGGAGCCTCGGTCTGGACCTCAAGATTCTGTTCGCCACCGCCGCGTACGTCGTCGTCGAACTGATGCTCTTCCCGTTCCGTCGTCTCCTGCCCTCCAGCGTCGATGGCATCACCGAGACGGCTGAAACCGACGATGGTGAAGAACGTCGGCCCACGATCGATCTCACCGCCATCGAGAAGCGCCCCCAACAGAACGCTCCCCTTGCGGTCGCCGAGGCCCACGAGGGTGTGTCGGTCGCCGAGGTCGTCGACCTCACCCAGGTCGCCGGCTCCGACGATTCGGAACGCTTCGATGACCTCGTCGTCGACCTGACCGAATCTGCACCGGGTTAGGCCGTCGTACAACTCCGACCTGCTAGCTTTTCGCTCATGTCGGATACAAGAATCGAGGGTGTCCTCGACCTCTCCGACTACGTTCAGATTCTGCGTCGGCGCTGGAAGTGGGCGCTCGCGGCCCTGCTCGTGGTGATGGGCGCTGCGATTGGACTACCCCTTCTCCAGGCCGACTCGTTCACGGCCGAGACCCGGGTACTCGTCGCCCAATCCGAAGCTGAAACGGTCGTGTCCCGAGAGGTGCAGAACTCATCGTTCCTCACCCGAACCCTCGCCAACGAAATCTCACTGGCCGAGGGCGATCAGGTACGCGCCCGCGTCGAAGCGGCGATCGGCGGCGACGCCGACGTTTCGGTGAGCGCAGAGGGTGTCTCCGATGTGCTGCGCTTCCGAGCCGTAGATCCCACCTCGACGGGAGCCGCTGAAGCAGCCAATGCATACGCCGCAGCGTATGTTGCCGAGAAACAGGCTCAGGCAACCGCCAGCCTTGAAGAAGCCACCAACCTCTTCAACGAGGAACTAGAAGACCTCGGCCTTGAACGTGAGGAACTTCGGACCGAAGTAGTGGAGCTTCAGAACCGACTCGCCACTGCGTCTAGCGACGCCCGGGCCGATCAACTAGAACGAGATATCGCTCTGGCCGAGTCCAGAATCGCTTCTCGCCTGAGCCTCATCGATACCCGCATCAACGCGGTGGCCGAAAAGGTCATCGACCTCTCGTTATCGGGCCGTCTGGCACCGCTGGCCACCGCCCGGATCGTGGAGACCGCGGTTCCCCCGACCGCGCCGTCCAACACGCCGCTATCTCGTAGCCTCGCCCTCGGTCTCGTCGCCGGCACGATCGCAGCGATGGCCGCAGCGCTCCTAGCCAACAATCTGGACTCGACGATCAACAGCGGCGACGACATCCGGCAACTGTTCAACCTCCCGGTCCTCGGCTCCATCCCCGTTTCGGACGATGTCAGCCGTCCCGCCCTTGATCTGCAGACACTCGAACATCCCGAAAGCCCGGTGGGCGATGCCTATCACCGGGTGCGGACCGCACTTCAGTTCTCGTTCCTCAGCCGCGATGTGAAATCCGTGCTGGTGACGTCAGCCAATCCGGCCGAAGGCAAGACCACCACGTCGATCAACCTGGCCGGGGCGTTGGCTGCTGTCGGGTCCCGGGTCATTCTGGCCGATGTCGATTTCCGTCGCCCGCGGCTCCATCAGGTGTTCTCGATCGACATGGTCCCTGGGCTTAGCGACCACCTCCTCGAGGGAACACCACTGCACGAACTGGCCTTCACCGTCGCCAGCGCGAACAACTCTCTCGTGGTTCTCCCGTCGGGTTCACCCCCACCCAGCCCGGGCGACCTCGTGTCCACGCCCGCCTTCGCCGATCTGGTCCGGCTGGCAGAGAAGGAGGGCGACATCGCCGTTCTCGATGCTCCACCGATCCTTCCGGTGTCCGATGCGGTCGCACTCTCGCGCCTCGTCGACGCCGTGGTCATCACCGCTCTGGCGGGTTCAACATCGAGAGATGATCTGGAGCGGACGATCCAGACACTCAATCAGGTCGGCGCCGAGATTGCCGGAGTAGTGCTCGTCGGAGCCTCAACGAGCGAGCAGTACTACCGCTACCGCTCGGACTACGGGCGTCAACAGTCCGCCTGACCCAGCCCGAATGAGAATACTCTCCCAGCTCAGAGACTAAGTTGCCGTAGATGTAGGCCGATCGGTTTTACCGATGGAAATTCTGCTCTATTCTCCCACTACCCACTGGCGGAAACTCGTGGGGACCAACTTGGGTGACGAGGTCTTGCGGACCTCTGTACAAGGGAATACCACATGGCGGATATAACTCAAACAATCGCAATCAGGCTGCTGCGTTTTCGAAACGTCGCACTGGTTGCGCTCGACATCGCGGCATGGTCAGTGGCGCTTATTCTTGCGACAGCCGTCAGGCTGGAGTTCGTCGGCGCGTCCACGGACTTCATGCGGGTGTCGGTGCTCATCATGGTGGCTGCTGCCGCTCACGTACTCGCTGCGGTCATCGTGGTGCCGAGCTACTCACTCAATCGAATCGGAAGCGGAGGAGACGCCGAGGCAACAGTGGCTGCATGGGTAACCGCCAGCTTCCCGATCGTGCTGGGCAACCTGCTGATCACGCCCCGACCGGTCCCCAACTTCGCCCTCCTACTCGCCGTTCCTACCGCACTGCTGATCATGCTGGGTTTTCGATCCGGCTGGCGCCGCCTCTATGACCGCAAGGTCATGAGAGCCAGTGACCTGAAGCGAGTCCTGGTCTTCGGTGCCGGCGACGGTGCCGAGCAGATCATCCGGGCCATGAAGCAGGATCCTGACAGCATCTACCAGCCCGTTGGAGCGCTCGACGACTCCGACACTAAACACGGTCGTCTCATCCACGGAGTGAAGGTGCTGGGCGGCCGGGCCGACATCGCCGAAGTTGCCAAACAGACTCAGGCGGAGATTCTTCTCCTCGCCATTCCCTCGGCCAACTCACAGTTGGTCGGCAAGATCGACGATGTCGCGGTGGCCGTCGGTCTGGAGATGCTCGTACTCCCCACGACATCAGAGCTGATCAATAACCTGCGCCTGTCCGACATTCGTGAACTTACCGAACAGGATCTCCTGGGTCGGGCCGAGGTCGAGGTCGACATTCAGCAAATCACCGGCGTGATTACGGGCAAGTCGGTGCTCGTGACCGGTGCCGGCGGAAGCATCGGATCCGAACTCTGCCGTCAGCTCTACAACCTCGCTCCCAAGCGTCTCATGATGCTCGACCGTGATGAGAGCGCTCTGCACGCCGTGCAGCTGAGCATCGAGGGTAAGGCACTGCTCGACACCCCCGATCTGATCGTTGGCAACATCCGTGATCGTGAGCGGATGTTAGAAATCTTCGAGAACGAACGCCCCGAGGTCGTGTTCCATACCGCAGCCCTGAAGCACCTCACGCTACTGGAGAACCATCCCGATGAGGGTGTGAAGACCAACGTCTATGGCACCCGCAACCTGCTCGAAGCGGCCGAGATGGTCGGCGTCGAACGGTTCGTGAACGTCTCGACCGACAAAGCCGCGGACCCCACCTCTGTGCTGGGTCGCACCAAGCTCATGGCTGAGCGCCTCACCGCCGCAACCGCCGCCCGCTCGGCTGGCACGTACGTGTCGGTTCGATTCGGCAACGTTCTCGGCAGCCGCGGTTCGGTCCTTCCGACCTTCCGGTCCCAGATCGAAAACGGCGGTCCTCTGACCGTCACCGATCCCGACGTCACCCGATACTTCATGACCATCCCCGAAGCCGTTCGCCTGGTGCTACAAGCCTCGGCGATCGGTCGACCGGGCGAGATCATGATCCTCGACATGGGTGAACCCGTGAAGATCGTCGACATGGCCAAACGCCTGATTCGCCACTCCGGCAAACGCATCGAGATCAACTACACCGGTCTCCGCCCCGGCGAGAAGATGCACGAGATCCTGGTGGCATCAGACGAACAGGGCATCAAGCGTGAACACGACCGCATCACCCACACCATGGGACAGATGGCCGGCGAAGACGCCGAAAGCGACGCCACCCTCGTCGGCCGCATGACTCTGTAGTTTTTGCCTGCGCTCGCCTCGGGCGGTGCGTGGCGAACGCAGTCGTGGTTCTGGGCATTCACTGGGCTCAGTGGTCAGCGATCCGGTCGGGTCGCTCCAGCCACGTTGGCACGGAGCCGGGGCACGCCTCGCGGTTCTCGCGTCAGCATTCGCCGAAGGCCAGCGGAGCAACCCGACCGGCTCACCGGAGACCGAGCTCCGATGGGATCAGAAACAGACGTAGCGTTCGCCACGCACTCCTAAGAGGCGAGCGCAGCGCAGGAACTAGGGTGAGAACGGGGGCCAGTTCTCGTCCTTCTCACTGAGCATCACGCCGTCCTTGATGGGCCAGTCAATGTTGAAGAAGGGATCGTCGTAACGAAGGCCCTTCTCCGCACCGGGCGTGTACGGCGTATTAGTGAGGTAGATCACTTCAGAGTCGGGCCGCAACGACTGATAGGCGTGTGCACAACCCTCCGGAATCACCAGAGCCAATCGGTTCTGTGGCGTCAGTTCGATCCCGAACCACTTGCCGAACGTCGGTGAGTCCGGACGAACGTCGGCGCACACGTCGAAGATCGCTCCGCTGATACAGCGCATGAACTTGGCTTCGCCGGCCGGCGGTTCCTGCCAGTGCAGACCCCGAACCAAACCGGCGTCGACGCAGTAGCTGGTGTTGATCTGGGCCACGTTCGTCGCACCACCAATCGCTGCCAGTTCGTCTGCACACCACTGGCGGGCGAAGAATCCCCGCTCATCGCCGATCTGCTTCAGCGAGGCGACAAAGCACCCCTCCACCGTTGTCTCTTCAAAATTCAAGACTGATGATCCTTTCGTGAGGTTGCCACTGCGCCAGCAAAGCAGCACGGAGCACTCTAATCAGCTCCGTGCCAACGTGGCCGTAGCGACCCGACCAAAGTGAGCCCAGTGAACGGCCCCACCTAGAGCTCGTTCGCCACGCTGCGCTAGAGGCGAGCGCAGGCGATGAGCTGGGCGAGCCCTAACTCCAGTAGAAGTCGTTATTGACTTGGTTGGTATCGAGCAGATGTTGGATCTGCTTGATGCGGCGGTGACCACGGTGGGTCTGCTGGGACTCGTCGAAG
>CALGOA010000205.1 GCA_937958015.1 uncultured Acidimicrobiales bacterium
CTGCTGCGACAGCTTCGACGTTGGATGCGTACTTCACTGCCTCGGCGGCCAAGGCCTGGTTCTACGCCTGGGCGGTTGCCCACTTGCCAAAACGCGGCCAGAAGAGTCGCATCATGCGATTCCAGACCTTCGACCAGCCGGTTCGAACATCGGCATCAACCTGCACGCGAAGGAGGGTGCCGCTGTCACCGTCCTCGGCCCAGAATTGGAGCCTTGTGGGCCGGAACAAGCGATGTGACACCGCGAAGGAGCCGTACGAGTACTGAAGGTCCCGGTACTCCCCCGGACGAATCTCTCCGAGCACACCTGCGAAACACATTCCCGGCCCGAAGTGGGCGTTGTACACACCGGTGCGAAAGTCGCCGGGGCCGTCGTCGTTTGCGAGGAACTCGACCTTGTACGGCCATATCTGACCTTCGATGAAGGTGCGCGGGTCGCATAGCCATGCCCACACGCGATCCCGCGACAGCGGAATCTCCCACCTGTGGGTGTAGGCGACTCGTTCGAATCCCTCAGGGGCCTGAGCGGGCGAAGGTGCTACGAGGAGATCCAGTGAAGTGGCGGAACTGTCCATGCCAACATTCAACCAGTACCGCTCTCGGGGTGGCTGACCGCGTTCGAGGGCTATCAACGACAGTCTCGTGTTGGCGGGTCTCCAACGGGCGCTGATGCGGAGTAGCCGTGTCGTCGGCGACGACCCTTTTGGCTCACGGTAGGTTTGTACAGCAGAGTGCGTACACGACTATCGAGTCTGCGTGACTCGAGAGGAGAGCGGTCATGGACGTCACTGACTACATCGGATTCGTCAGGGTCGAGGGAGAGCGGTTCGTCACGGCCGCCGAAATGGGCGACATGCATGTTGCGATCGATGCCTGTGACGACTGGAACATGCGTGACCTCGTGCGCCATCTTGGATTGATACATCTGTGGGCCGCGGCGAACGTTAGCTTCGCTCAGGATGACTGGCTCGATGCTGATGACATCCCGGACATGGGGCGATACTGGCCAGAACTAGGCTCGTCGTGGCCTGAGGATCACGACCTCACCTCGTGGTATCGCCTAACGAAGGACAACCTGATCCGAGTTCTCGAGGAGGCACCGCTTGATCACCACTGCTTTAGCTTCCTTCCCGCCTCAACACCGGTCACCATGTGGTCGCGTCGACAGGCAAGCGAGATCGCGATCCACCGCTACGACGCCGAGGCCGCACGGAAGATCCCGTCGCACTTCGAGCCGGCCTTCGCTGCCGACATGCTCGACGAGTTGCTGTCCGGGTTCGCCCCGAGACCGATGCAAGACGAAATCGAGGTCGATCGCCCCCGCATTCTGCATGTGAGCGCTAACGACGTCGATGAGGATTGGTATCTGACCTTGAGCCGGACCGGCATCACGACCGATCGCGAGGGCGGCAACGCCGACCTCACGATCTCCGGTAGTGCCTCGCAGCTGTATCTCTTCATGTGGAATCGAACCGGAGAATCGACGGTGGCACTCGAGGGTGATGCTGACCTCATTGACCTTTGGCGAAGCGCTTGCCAGGTTCAATGGTCAGGAGGCGAATAGCAGCGTGAGTTCGAGAATGAGTGACGGCCCTGGTCGCAGCCAGCCCATGCTCCCTCGCACTTGCGATGCTCCTTAAGGTTTTCGGCGCCTCCGGTCGAAACCCAGACATGAGAATCGCGTCCGTACAGCTCCGAATGTTCGTGGTGTGCCTCTGCGCATTCGTAGCTGCGAGCGTTGCCACCCCTGTTCAAACCGCGGGTGCGTCGGTGCAGGACGCCGAGTCCATCACGGATCTGCTCGATCAGGCTGACTACAACGGCACATCCCACGCTCAGATCCTTCGCCTGTACCAAGCCATCTTCGGACGCACTCCCGACCTTGACGGAGCGAAGTACTGGATTCGGGTGAACAATGGCGAGGAAGACGGCACCAGACATGGCGTGCTTGCGATCGCCGCCTTCATGTCCGCCTCGGACGAGTGGTCGAACAACTATGCGGGCACCGGATCCGAGGAGTTCCTCGAGCGGGTGTATTCAAACGTCCTCGGCCGCGACTACGACCAGGCCGGTTTCGACTACTGGCTCGACATTCTGAACGGGACCAACCTAAGCGGCGAAAACCCCGACCGGTCGACGCTCGATCGCCCGGCAATGGTCTTCTATGTCACGGCCAATCCCGAGTTCATATCGTCGTACCCCTACGCCGGCACCCACTCCCCCAATCCGAACTCGGTAGCCGACACCTTCGCCGGCACCGGTCCTCTCCTTGGGTACACCACGTCAAACGCAGAAGCACTTCCGGAAGTTGGACGCCTCGACGGCAGGTACCGGGCTGTGTTGACCGACAACACCGACAACAAGACGCTCCACTTCAATGAGTCGCAGGGCCGCCTCGACGCAAAGTTGGTGTCCTTCCCGTTCGACTACGTGGCTCGAAACATCGGCATCGGCACGCTCGCAGACTCACAGATCGCCCCGAATCCGGCTGGCTCCACGTACATGTTCACCGGTGTCCAGGTTCACACGACCGACCTCGAAGCGGCCGACAGCGCTCACGTGGTGGTCGGCCACCGGGGCAACACGAAGTTCACAATCGAGGGCAAGAACACCGTCGACGGCAACTCACAGGTGAACGACATCGGGGCCAACACCGCACCAGCGGGCCGAGCCGACATCAGAATCGTTGGAAACCGCGATCGAACGCTCACCGTGTATTGGCAAACGCCACGACCGAACCCAAGCTCAGCTGACGACTGGCAGCTCTACCGGGGTACCGGCAACCTTCCCGGAGCGTCAGCACCCTTTGGCGAATCGGTCTACATCGGGCTGATCACATACGCCTTCGGCGCTGGGAGTGTTCCTTTCGCGGGAACCGCCGACAGCATCGAGTTCACAGGCAGCTAACCAGCCTCCCGTTCGGAGCGTCGCTGGCTCAGGTCCTCGTCCCGTGTGTCACCCGGCGAGGAGAGCGAGGTCACGTTTCATGTACCGCAGGTGGGCCCACTCCTCCTCCAGAATCACTCGAAGGCAGTCCCCTGCCGTTGGCCGCCAACCGTCGACGCCCCACGGGTTGTCGCACTCTGTGGCGAGGTCATCCGCCGTTACGGTGGCCAAGAAATCGGTCACCATCTGCTGTCGTTCGGCTCGTGTCGCCAGTGTTTCTTCAACGCTTACGTCGCCCGATCTGAAGATCGACATGTCGAATCCCATCTCGGTAGCACTACTGAATATCTGGCCAATCTCGTGGAACGGCTGCTCGATCTTCAGAACTGATCCCCGCAGCCAGGCGTCGGTGACCAACACGAGGTGTCGCAGGGTTTGAGCCAGCGACCACTCGTCTTCGACGTTCGCTTCCATCAATCGCTCGGGCGTGTTCTCCACCGCCGTCTCCCACGCTGCTTGGACCGCCACCCAGCCATCCCGCAGACCCTCGGGGCTCTGCGCTGTCTGCAACTCGCGGCCAGGGAAGAGCCGGTTCAGTTCGGCTTCAATCAGTGGGACCGCGTCGACGCCGTTGATGATCAGGCTGCCGAAGAGGAGATCCTGTCCGTCGATGTCGAGGCCGTTGACATCGACGCTGCGCATCGTGACGTTGCTCAGATCACACTTTCGCATGGCGGCACCTTTGAAGCTTGTCCCGACGAACGTGGCGCCTTCAAAGTCTTGGCTTGGCGAAGAGTTGGACATTCCTCATTCTGCACATGCGGCGATCGCTGTGTCGATCGTCCGCAATCAAACGCTGCCTTTGCGATGTCGTGTTCGAAGCTACTCGAAGTGGACAGAACCCTGACACATCTCCGTTTCAGGCGCCGGAGTCACTTTCGTCGCCACTGCGATCTTTTTGGCCGGGCTGCTAGGAGTAGGTCCACCTGCCGAATCGACGCATGACCTTGGCCCCGGCGGCGGTGATGATAGTGGCAACTCTGTCCTGGTCTGAGCCGTCGACTCCGAGCACAGCGATCAGGGTGGTTCCGGATTGGAGAAGCTCGATCGGCTCCCGGCGATCCGGGCCGAAGAACCGCCCGACTGCTGTGCCGAGGTTGCCAATGATGTCGGCGCCCTCGGGCCCTGTGAAGACATGTATGCGGGCCCCTTCGATCCCGGCCTCCCCGACGGCGGAAACGAACTCGGCGACTGTGGTTTCGTCGCGTAATCGGCCAACGATTGTCTCGTTCGGCACCGATCCTTCGGAGATCTCGTCGGGTAGGTCGCTATTGAAAGTGGGCATCGTTCTCTCCAGGGTGTGGCGGTCAGCTGCGGCCTTGTTCGCTCTCCCATTTATATGTAGCATGCTACATAT
>CALGOA010000206.1 GCA_937958015.1 uncultured Acidimicrobiales bacterium
TCCTGTCACCGGCTGACCGTCGTCGTCCACCCCTGAGGCGGTGACCACGTTGGTCTCGGTCGCGCTCACGAAGGCGGTGAATTCACAGGAGTACGAACCGCCCGCGGCGATTGTTTGGGGGACAGAACAGGTCGAACCGGCAACGGCAGTGATGTCCTGATAGATCGAGTCGGTCAGAGAGTTGATCGTGACGCTGTCGACCGCTGACGTGTTGTTCACAACGAAGGCGAACGCCACATTCCCGCCCGGTTCGTCCACCGAGGTTGGAGTAGCAGTCTTCGTGACGGTGATCGACGACGCGACGTCGGTAATCACCACGTTGGCCTGATCGCTGTCGGTGCTCGTTCCGGCCGAGTTTTTGAGTGTTGCCGTCAGCTCATCGGTGAGAGAATCACCGGGATTACCCGTGAAGCTCGTGGTGAACTCACAGTTGTAGGTTTCACCGGTGGCGAGAGTCTGAGGCACCGAGCACGTGGTGACAGTGATCGCCCCCTGGACCTGAGTGACGTCGCCGCCGGGCACGTCGATCAGCGAGGTTAGCGTCGCATCTCCGCCGCTGTTCGTGACGCTTACGGGGACCGTATACGACCCACCAGGTTCCGGGATAGAAGCCACCGTGTCGTTGCCGTCAGCGTTGCCCTTGATCAGCTCTGCCACAGGTGGCAGGAGGGCCAGTTCGTTCGTGAAGGTACAGGTGACCCGCTGGGCGACGGCAAGAGTTACCGAGCCCGAGGTGGTGTCGAGTGTCGCCCCGGAATTATCGTCGGTGCAGACCAGGCTCTGGAGTTGATAGGTGCCATCGTCGAGGAGCGGCGAGGATTCCGAAAGAGGCTGGGGGACACCTGCGGTTACCGGCGAGGAGGCCACGATCGGACCGGACCCGCTCAACCCGCCAGCCGTGAGGGTGAAGTCGGCGCCGGAGGCGGGGCCGTCGGCTACTACCTTGACCAGCTGGAGGAATCCAACCGCATCGCTGAAGAGACAGTCGTTCGAGTTCGACGACGGTGAGGCGCTGGTCTTGGTACAAGTGTTCAGTAGCAGCAGATCGTCGGCCATGCTGCCGTCGGCGTTGGTGATGGTGCAGTCGGCCTGCAGGTCGGGCTGGTCGTCGGGAGTGAAGTACGACGGAACCTGAACGGGGTCACCGCAGACAACTGCATAGTCGGTTGCGATCGGGTTGTTGCCGGTGCACTTCTGTTGCGCGCCAGAGTACGTGGTACCACAGTCGTAGATATCGAATGTGGGAAACCCGGTCGTCACGCTGCCACCCGGTTCGAACTGGACCGAGTAGCAGACCGAGACCACGCTGCCATCGGGTTGCTCGAAGTAGGTGCAGGTGTCGATGGAGTTGTTGCCGGAGAGATCGATCTCGTCCCAAGCCCAGCCGAAGCTGCCCATATCGCCTATTCGGGCACCGGTGATGTCTTGTTGGCTGTTGCCGGGATCATTGGCCTGATCGAGTTGATCGGGTCCTTGGTCGTCCAGCACGGTCACGAATTGCTCGGACTGGGCGGCGGCCGGTGACGGGGCCGACGTCACCGTCAGAACCGTCGATCCGAGGAGGGAAACCAGTAGCACAAGGGCTCGCCGCCGAGGCGATTGCCGCCTCCGACTCGAGCGGGCGGCAGGTTTGGTGGTACGTGTACGCATCGTTTCTTCTCCAGCGTTTTGAGAAAGGTAAGGATGAGCGACGCCGACGCATTGGGTGCCTACGGCCGACTTCATCGACTCGACATAGTTTCCGAGTCGCCATCTGGATTGCTCTAATGTCACGTTTGCTTGTGCCGGGACACTAAGACCCGAACACACATAGGTCAAACGAAACGGGGCCAATAAACCGTAGTGGGCAGGATTGCCTATCATTGGCGCAGAATGCGGGGAGAACAGCAGCCCAGGGTCAGTTCTGTCTCTAGATTCCACGTTTGGAATACGGGTGTGGGTGTCGCATTTATTCCCAAAGAGATCTGAATGGTGAGGATGGAAATGCGTCGGCAGGGCTTCAATCTTGGAAGAATTACACATCCCGAGACTCGACAGTTCGCCCCCAAGTTGGTCGATTCGTGCTAAATGTCGTCCAGCGCGTATTCAAAGAAACCGCCAGCGCACGGTAAAGGACGACCAGCCTCCCGATCGTTCCCGCGCTCGTAGGACCTTCCGAGTCGAGACTGAATTCCTGTGGCCTATATCCGCCGTTTGATCACTGGCTCGTTTCGAGGACGAAGACTCGGATGTCGCGGTGGTCCGCTCGGGAACGGTAGTGGGCGTAGCCGGGATAGATCCGGGCGGCCGAGGCGAAGGTGGCGTCTGTCTCGGCTGGGTTAGCACGACGGGCCCGCACCTCAACCTCGGTGCCCGCGTAGCCAACGGTGGCCGAGGGATCGGCTTCAAGATTGAATACCCACCCCGGCGTGTTCTCCTGCCCGAAGTTGGAACCGATGACGGCGACATCGTCACCGGAGGGAATGGCGAGCAACGGCATCGTTCTGGGCTGGCCTGACTTGCGGCCGTTCGTGGTCAACATGATCACGGGAAGGCCCGCAAGCAGTGAGGGCATCGTGACCCGACCCTTGCTGAGTCTGAACAACGGCTTGTCCACCAAGTGCAGAAACTTCGAGAACAACCACGCTCCCGGTCGCGAGGCAACCAGGTGCTGCATCGCTCTCTGGACAGCATTCGACGGCGACACGACATAACCCAACTGGCTCAGCACCCCGTTCTCGGACTCTGGTTGGTTCATGTCATTCCCCTCATCGCGACTCTCGAATAGAGCACACTGTTTCAGCTTTTCGCGCTACTCACAATGCGAACTCCGAGTTGCCGAGCTAGTTGCCCGACAGAGCCGCAACTGCGAACTTCTCGGCTTGGGGAGGCGACGGCTCGGCTCAGGTGTCTGTGGTCTCGATGAGCACCGGTACGAGCCCACCGATCGCCGAGATGGCTAGTGCATTGGGGTCCACGTCGACGGGTGAGGCGCCTTGCCGATCTGCTGCAACAACAACAGGGTCCAGAGGAACGGTCACCACTGGGTGTTCGCCGAAGGCGGTTCGGATCCGCTCTTCGTCCTCGTGAGTTGCGACTTTGTTCGCCACGATTGTGATGTGGCCCTGCTTCCGTTCGGTTGCCACGAGCACGGCACGTTGTCCGACGTCGATCGACCGTGGGGTGGGCTCGACGATGACGAGGGTCGAGTCGACCGACGCCTCGGGGAGGCGGGTGAGCGTGCCGATTCCAGCTTCGAGGTCGGCGACGATGACGGTGTCGGATTCAGGTACGGAGCTGAGCAACTGCTCAGCGGACAAGCCACATCAAGGTCAATCCGGTTCGGGGTTATCGATGCGGTTGACAACCGTTAACCGAACCCCGTCTGGGGCATCGGTGCCGTAGGCGTCCAGGATGTCGTCCCATGTGTGGGCATGCTGCTGCTCGCCCTCGTCGATCTGGTCTCGTAGTGAAAGGAGACGTTCGGTTTCGAGGTCTCCTACGCCGAGCGACAAACCGAGGTTCGGATTCGTGTCGCAGTCGAGGCCAATTACGTTGTGGCCTGAGCGGGCAAAGCTGCGGGCGAGCACGCCACTGACCGACGTCTTGCCCGAACCGCCCTTGCCTACTACTGCGATCTTCATGGCTTCCCTTTCGTCGCCCGCTGGTCATCCATATCGTAGGTCGATTCCACCACGCCGACGAGTTGCTCGATGGCCTCGACGAACGGTCCAGGCCGATGATCGAGAGGGGAGAGCGCAAGTTTGTCCGCCTCAACTACGGCCGGGTCGTTCGGGACCGATCCGATCACCGGACGGTCGAGTGCGTTTGAAATTCGCTCGATGTCTTCATCCTCATCGACGCGATTGGCGACGACCACTACCTGCGACGGAGCCCACTCGGCCTTAGTGATGTTGAGCAGCCGTCGAGCGACGTGAAGTGATTTCGGCGTCGGTTCGGTGACCACTGCGAGGACGTCGGCGTATTTTGCCCATCCAAACATTGCCTGCCGTGTTCCTCCTGGCAGATCACCAACAACGTTCCACGCAGCCGGGTCCATCTCCCGAACGACCTGACTCCAGGCATGCTGGCCCCGTTGCAACGTTTGGAAATGCCCCCACGTATTGCCGAATTGGAGGTATCGAACGTCGTCTGGCCCCGTGGACGCATACGTGTCGATGAACCCCGCCGCATCGAGCCCAGGCCGCAGGACCCATTTCGGTCCGCCTTCGGGACCCTCGACCACTACGTTGTCAGGAGTGGGATGATCGTCCACCGCGATTCCGAGCGAGTACGCCATGCCCGGCAGAGGGTCGGAGTCGACAGCGAGCACGGGCCCTCCACGACGGGACAGCAGTCGAGCAAAGCTCCCAGAGATCGAAGACTTGCCGGCGCCGCCCTTGCCAGCGAATGCGATTCTGATCATCCGACACTCACTTAGCCCACATAGATGAATTCTGAGGTTCCCGCCGCGACTTCCTTGAAGATCTCGCCGAGCTGTCGGAAGTGACCGCCGATTTCGGCTGCGTTCTCAGATGAGACCCCACGGGCCTCGCTGGAAAATGGTCAAAGGGAAACAGCGAACTTGCCGTCGAGCGATTCTCCGATCTTCTGGCGGATGAGGTCGCCAGCGTCGGTGTTGGGAAGAGTGTCCAGGTTGGTCACGTCGACCGCCGTCCCGGCCAACCGCACTTCAGCTTCCAACCCACTCTTCGCAGCGACGTTGGCGAAGTGGTACGCCCGAAAGAAGGCGCCGGTGTCTTCCCGGGGGTCGGCGCTGCAGAAGAAGATCAGTTTTCTCACGCCAACAGATTCGGCCACAGGGCTGGGTTCTGCAAAATTGCGGTTCTGCACCAGACTTGCAGCCGTGACTGTTTCCATGCGCCTGACGGTGAAGATCGCTGGAACCGTCCAAGGCGTTGGTTTCCGCCCGTTCGTTTTCGGCTTGGCGACATCGCTCGATCTGACGGGGTCGGTTGCGAACGCTGGAGGTCACGTGGTCTGTGTTGTGGAGGGGCCTCAGCACGCATGCGACGAGTTCGTGCGACGCGTGCAGTCAGAGGCTCCCGAACTGGCCGAGCTCCATAGTGTTTCGGTCGACGCGTCGACGGTTTCGGTCGAGACATCAGCCAGCCGCGGCAATGCCGGGTTCGTGATCTCGACGAGCATGCCCGTCGACCATGAGCGATCGAGCGCCGTTCCACCGGACATCGCGACATGTTCCAGTTGCCGGTCCGAAGCTCTCGACCTTTCGAATCGGCGCTATCAGTTCCCGTTTATCTGCTGCACCGAGTGCGGTCCTCGCTACACCGTTGTGCAGGACCTTCCATACGACCGGGCGAACACCTCGCTGGCCGACTTCCCGTTATGCAGTGCCTGTGAGACGGAATACGAGGATCCCGGTGACCGCCGGTTCCACGCCCAGGCCACGTCCTGTGCCGATTGCGGCCCTCGGCTTACGGGAGCCACCATGACCGAGGGCATAGAAGCGCTGCGAGACGGAGCGATCGTGGCCGTCAAGGGCCTGGGTGGTTATCAGCTGCTCTGTCGTGCCGATGACAATTCTGCAGTTCGCCAGCTCCGAGCTCGCAAGCATCGTGAGACAAAGCCGTTCGCGCTCGTCGTCGAGTCGGTGGCAATGGCCGAGCGGCTGGTCGAAATGGATGCAGCATCGAGGGCCGCTCTCGAGTCTTCTGCTGCCCCGATCGTGCTCGCCCGAGCTCGTCCAAGCGAGGTTGCCAGTGCCGTCGCGCCCAACACGCGCTTGCTCGGGATCATGCTTCCGGCCAGCCATCTGCACTCGATGCTCGTGTCGGGTGCGGGTGTGCCGCTGGTGTGCACAAGCGGCAATCGGTCGAACGAGCCGATCATCATCGACGACGGTGTTGCGGCCGAGGCCTTTGCTGGCATTTCCGACGTCACGATCTCCCACAATCGACGAATCGAGCGGCGGGCCGACGACTCGGTCGGCCACGTGGTGGCGGACGAGTTCCAGCTCCTGCGTCGCGCTCGCGGCTATGCCCCTCGCCCGATCGCCCTCGCTGCAGCAGGCCCCACCGTGCTGGGTGTTGGGGCCGAGCTCAAAAACACCACGTGCCTCGCCGTGGGCGATCGTGCGTCGTTATCGGCACATCTCGGGGATCTCGAGAACCCGGCCACGTTGCGGGCGTTCGAGGAGACCATCAGCAATCAGATCGCCTTCGCTGATGCCGACGTCGCACTCATCGTGCACGACATGCACCCCGAGTACCTGTCGACGAAGTTCGCCACGGCCCAGGACATCGCACCGGCCCTCGCCGTACAACACCACCACGCACACCTGGTTTCGTGCCTGGTCGAGAACGGCCACGATGGCCCGGCGATTGGGGTTATCTTCGACGGCTTCGGGTGGGGCGAAGACGGCACGGCATGGGGTGGCGAGTTCCTCGTCGGTGATGCCAACGGATATGAACGGGCGGCGTTCCTGCAACCCGTGGCCCTACCTGGCGGAGCCAAGGCCATCCGTGAACCCTGGCGTATGGCTGTCGCCCACTGCCTGGCAGCGTTTGGTGAAGTGCCGCCGCTCGTTCGCAGCATCCTCGACGAGCAACGCATTGATGCGGTGGCGTCGCTCTGTGCCGACCCGGCAACGCTACAAACCTCGTCGATCGGTCGCCTCTTCGACGCTGTCGCGGCACTGTGCGGCCTAGCCAAGGAGATCACCTACGAAGGTGAGGCAGCGATAGCCCTTGAAGGTCTGGCCGTAGATTGCACCGAGCCAGCTGCGGGCTACACCTGGCCGAGCACCGATGTCATCCGTGCGATCGTTGCCGATCTCGATGCCGGCGTCGACCGCTCATTGATCGCCCGCCGATTCCACCTGGCCGTCGCCGATTTCATTGCGTCGACGTGCGTTCAACTTCGAAAGTCGGCTGACCTCAACGATG
>CALGOA010000207.1 GCA_937958015.1 uncultured Acidimicrobiales bacterium
ATGGATCTCAAACTCGACGACGATGACCTGAACACCTGTGTGCAGTGCGGCCTCTGTCTTCCCCATTGCCCCACCTTCCGCGTCACCGGTGACGAGTCGATGTCACCCCGGGGTCGGATTCACCTCATGCGGGAGGTGCAACTGAACGACGCTCCGATCACCGACGAGATCCTGAGCTCGTTCGAAACCTGCGTCCAATGCCGGGGTTGTGAGCCAGCCTGTCCCAGCAGTGTCCCCTATGGCCACCTGATGGAGCGAACGCGGGAGACGCTGGCGGCCGACGGGCAGATGACGCCGATGTGGCAGCGACTGGCCATGAAACCACTGGCTCATCCCGCCATGTTGCAGGCGGGGTCCAAGGTGATCTCGGTGGCGCAGAAACTCCACCTGGTCCCCAAACGACTGGGTATCAGTGCAGCCGTTCCGATTCGTCAGGAACCGCTGGTCGCCAGCGGCTCCGATGTCCTGATGTTCACCGGATGTGTGATGGACGCATGGCAGCGTGACGTCCACCAAGCCGGTCAGGCGGTTCTCGAAGCGGCTGGTTTTGGCGTGACCCCCACCGGTGACATGGCTCCGTGTTGTGGAGCGCTACACGCCCATGCGGGGTTGGCTGACGACACCCGATCGTTGGCCGCATCGATGATGACAGCACTCTCGCAGGGTCGGTACGCCGATGCCCCGATCGTCGTGGACTCGGCTGGTTGTGGAGCCCAGATGAAGGACTACGGACATCTTCTGGGAACGGGGCAGGCCCGAGAGTTCAGCGCTCGGGTTTTCGACATCAGCGAGTTCCTCGCATCCCACCTCGACAGACTTCCCGAGGCAACAAAACTGACCGAACGTGTGGCCATTCAGGATCCCTGTCATCTCCGCCACGTGCAACGCTCGCACCTCGGGACCAGGGAAGTGTTGGCGCGTTACGTCGAGACCCTGCTTGAACTTGATGACGATGGCTTGTGCTGCGGGGCCGGAGGCGCCTACAGCATCATGCAGCCCGTGCTGGCCGGACAGATCCGGGATCGGAAGGTGGCAGCCATCGACGCCAAATCACCAGATCTGGTAGCCAGTTCCAACCCCGGTTGTTCGATGCACCTCGGGGCGGCCGGGGTGCCCACGGTTCATCCGATGGAACTGGTGGCCCGCGCTCTCGGCTTGTAGGCATCAAGTCCGCGAGCGGGAGTGGCGCCCAAAACGAGAAACGGAGCCCCGCTCGGGGCCCCGTTTCTCGTTATCTGGGACCGTAATTAGCGGGTCTTGGACTTACCGAGCAACCATTCCTTCATGGGGGCTGAGGTGCTCAGCTTGATCGAGCGGCTCTTGCCGATCTTGATGGTCTCGCCGGTCTGGGGGTTACGACCGGTGCGGGGGCCACGCTCGCCCATGGAGAAGGTGCCGAAGCCGGGCCACGCGACCTTCTCGCCACTCTTCACCGACTCGGCGGCATGATCAAAGAATGCTGCGAGAACAGCTTCGGTGGTCTTCTTGTCCGCGTCGGCGCTTTCTGCGACGGCGGAGATCAGTTCAGCTTTGGTAGCCATTACAACTCCTCTTGTGCACCTTGGGTGCGGTAGTGATGATGTGTCCGCGGAAACCCGGGACACCGGAAAGATAAGCATTCCCGCACGGCCGGGTGGCGGATTACCCCGATATTTGCTGCAAAAGCGGGCAAACAGGTGCCTGTACCGCCCATTTCAAGGGGTCTGGAGTGGCGAAAGCCACTAACTACGCGGGTTTAGGCCGGATTCTGAATCAAGGAATGTGTTTGTGACTCTTCGGGGTTACACCTGTCCTATGGCATCGAAGTCTTCACCCACCGCAATCGTCATCGGATCAGGAAGTGGCGGTCTGACCGCAGCGATCGGCCTGGGCCGCGTCGGTAAGTCGGCGATCCTGATCGAGGCCGAGAATGTCGGTGGTGATTGCACGAACGTCGGCTGCATCCCGTCAAAGTCGCTTTTGCATCATTCGCAGAACACCGACATGACACCCGCTGAGGTGTTGGCCAAGGTCCAGGAGCGCCGCAACTATCTACGTGACCACGAGACCGAGGAAGTCAAGGAAGCTCCGGGCGTCGACTTTCGGTTCGGCCGAGCCAGGATTCTGGGCGAGGGTCGGGTCGAAATAGCCAAGTCCGACGGAACAACCGAAACCGTCGAGGCTCCAAACATCGTCATCGCCACCGGCTCTCGGCCCCGCCCGATCGCCATCGAAGGGCTACCGGCCGACCGGACCCTCACCAACGAGTCGCTGTTCGAAATGAAGGAACCACCCGGTCACCTCGCCATCGTCGGCGGCGGAGCTATCGGTGTGGAGATGGCCACCGCGTTCCGGCGACTCGGCAGTGAGGTGACCATCATCGAGTACGCGCCGCATCTGCTGCCGATCATGCTCCCCGAAGCCGGTGCCATCGTGCGGCGGTCACTCGAGGCCAGCGGGGTCCGGGTTTTGGTAGGTGCGGGTGCATCCTCGTTCGATCCGGCAACGAACTCACTCCATGCCAAGCCGGCCAAGGGCGACGGCTCGATCGCTCCGATTGAAAGCGTCGATGCGGTACTGCTGTCGGTCGGGCGGATCCCCAACTCGGAGAACCTCGGCCTCGAGCAGACCGGCGTGGAGGTCAACGAGCGAGGCATGATCGTGATCGACGATCGTGGCCGTACCAACGTGTCCGGTATCTGGGCGTGTGGTGACGTGACGGACCGAGGCGGCACCACCCACGCCGCTGGCGCATGGGGTCGGCGAATCCTGCGGTCGCTCGTCCTTGGCCCCGTGCCGATTCCTGATCCTCCGCCAATGCCCGGAGCGGTCTTTGGTGATCCTGAGGCTGCCTCGGTCGGTGTTCAGCCGGTCGAGGTTCCCGCCGACGTGCGGCGGATCACCGTGCCGGTGGCTTCGATCGACCGCGCCTTCACCGACGAGGTGACCGAGGGTGTGGTGATCATCGATGTCCGTCGCTTCCGGGGGACGATTCTGGGCGCCACGATCGTCGGACCCCGAGCGGGAGAGTTGATCGGGATGGTCAGCCTGTCGATGAAGACCGGCGTGCGTTTCCACCAGTGGTACGGGACCGTCTGGCCCTACCCCACCTATGCGGACGCACTATCGAAGGCGGTAGACGCCTACGTGGCCGAGGCGATGCCGTCGGTTCACAAAGACCTCGTGCGTTGGCTCGGGGGAAAGGTCCGCCGCACCCTAAAGGGCTAGGCGAAGACCCGAGGATGCCTCGCTCGGGCGCAGTCGTCGATGAGCGTCTGTTGAGTAGTATTGGCGTTATGGCAGCGATGGACATCGTGAGGCTGAACTTGACCGGTGATGTTTACAGCGCGTTGAATCGGGTTCGTAGGGGCGAGTCCGTGACAGTGCAGTGCGGCACCGACGTCGGGGAAGGGGGACGCATCGAACCCCGCGTTGAGTTGATGCAGGAACTCCTGGATCGGGCCGTGTTGACCTACGACTTCGAAGTGGTTGATATTCAACGGATACGCCACCCATGGCTAGGCCGTCGCTACCTGCATCGGTGTGTCGTTCGGCCTCGTTCGAACCCCGATGGCCTCGCTGGCGTGCGGGAACCGCGACAACCGTTTCCATCCGATCTTCCCCCTGCCGCGCTCTATGCCGAGTGACGTTTGCGCTGTTCTGGTGCGACCAGAGCGTGAGCGTTTGGTTGGTGTGGCAGAAAGAGGGAACTGGTGCGAGGCGAACGTCGTCGTAGTGTTGTGCTGAAACTTTGTGTTGTCGTTTTGGGAGCCTTGCCGCTGTTGCTAAGCGCCTGTGCTGAGGCTGATGGCAGAGATGGTGCTTCGGAGGAGTCGGTTGTAACCACTGCGGCACCGTCAACGAGTGAGCCGGTGGTCGACCCAGCACCTGACCTGGCCGATCCGGCTCGTTTCGGGGACTTTCCGGCCGAGCCGAGTGATCAGTGGCGTGTCGGCGCCGAGTACATCGGTACCAGCCTTACGTCGTCTGATGGGGCCGAGCTAGATGCTTCGTCGGTCGTCGTGCAGTTCTCCGGGCGTTCCAACGTCTTCCTGAGAGCGGGGGGTTGCTCCAACGGAAGTGGCTCGTTCGATTTGGTCGAGGGGCGTCTGGAAAACCTCGAGCGAGGCTTCGATGCCGAGCTATGCACGCCTTCGGATGCGGTGGTTCATGACGCAGTTGAGCAGATGATGAGCGCGGTTCCTGAGATTCGGGTCGACGATGAACGGTTGCTCCTCCTCGGCGGCGGGTTCCTGCTTCAACTTGAGACGAACGATCCCGGCGCCGTAGTTCTCATCGAGGACCACGAACGATTCGTCGGTGTCGAGTCCACGATCGACGGCATTGATCCAACCCGGATTGAACTGACCGCCCCAGCGTTCTTCGTCGTGGTACTCACGACGCCGTCGTGCCAACTCCACGGTGGAACCCCAATGGACGGCTCGGCCGGTTCGATCGCCTTTCCCATCTCTGGTGACCGAGGCCCGTGTGAGTTTTCGCCCGATCAGGACAAGGCAGCGCAACGGTTCTTTGAAGCGGGTACCACGCCCACTCGCAACGGCGACGAACTCATCGTCTCAAACAATATGGGGTCACTCACGCTCCAACTGGTGGGAGCCGATGCTCCGCCACTGCCACAAGAGCCACAGGTACCGCCGCCGCTTTCCGTTCCGGCGCAGCCCGACAGATCGCAACCCGCTGAGCCTGGCCGACTCTCGGAGCCGTGGTTCGTCGACCGGGTTGGCTCCACCTCGCCAGGCAACGCCGACGTGCCTCTGCCCGAAGAGTGGGAGCAAGTAGCGCCCGGTGTTCCGAGTGTTCAAGTGGTGGGACGGGGGTCGCT
>CALGOA010000208.1 GCA_937958015.1 uncultured Acidimicrobiales bacterium
CTAACTCCAGTAGAAGTCGTTATTGACTTGGTTGGTATCGAGCAGATGTTGGATCTGCTTGATGCGGCGGTGACCACGGTGGGTCTGCTGGGACTCGTCGAAGTTGATCTTGGTGAACGTGTCCACCATTTCCTTCACGCCCGAGCGAACGTCATGGTCGCAGGAGAAGCCGGGAAGGTTGTTCGTGATCTTCTCGAAGTTCACCTTGTAGTTGCGGTTGTCGCCGCCCTTTTCACCGATGACAACTTCGCAGCCGTCGATCTCGGAGCCGATGATTTCGCAGATGTCCTTCACCTGATAGTTACCACGGTCATCACCAACGTTGAAGACCTGGTCGTGAATCGCTTCGGCCGGGGCCTCCAGCGAACACCACATGGCCTTGCCGATGTCAGCGACGTGAACGAACGGACGCCACGGCGTGCCGTCGGATTCGAGCACCAGCTTCTTGGTGAGGAACGCCTGGGCGGTGAGGTCATTGATCGCAAGGTCAAAACGCATGCGCGGGCTCAGGCCGTAGGCGGTGCCGTTGCGCAGGTAGACGGTGGAGAAGTTGTCGTCGGCCAGCTTCGAGAGATCCTCTTCGCAGAGGAGCTTGCACTTGGCGTAGGCCGTGAGCGGGCCGGTCGGCGACTCTTCCGTTGCGAACACCTCTTCCTCATCACCAGAGGCGCCATAGACGCTGCAGGAGCTGCTGTAGATGAAGCGGTGGACGCCAGCTTCCTTGGCCATCTCGGCCAGGCGGATCGTGGCGGCGTGGTTGATGTCGTAGGTCAGTTCGGCGTTGAGGTTGCCAAGCGGGTCGTTGGAAAGATCGGCGAGGTGGATGACCGCGTCGAAACCCTTGAGCTGATCAGGCGAGACGAGGCGGGTATCAAGCTTGGTCCACTGCGGTGTCTGATCGACCCCGTCGTAGAGCCAGCCCACCCGGTGGAAGCCGGTGTCGTAGCTGACCACATCGTGGCCGGCCTGCATGAGTCGTTGGCCGAGAAGGGTTCCGATGTATCCCTCGCCGCCCGTCAGTAGAACCTTCATCTATTTGCCTTTCGATGAGCTACCGGTCACTACGCCGGGCTCGAGATGTTCCAGGGGGCGTTGCCGCCGTCCCACATTGCTTCCAACTTCTCTTTGTCGCGCAGGGTGTCCATGCATTGCCAGAAGTTCTCGTGGCGGTAGGCCATCAGCTGACCATCCTTGGCCAGGTTCGCCAACGGCTCCTTGGAGAAGTCGATGTCGTCGGACTCGATGTACTCGAGCACCTCGGGCTCCAACACGAAGAAGCCGCCGTTGATCCAGCCTTCGCCGGTCTGGGGCTTCTCGGTGAAGCTGGTGATCTGATCACCGTTGAACTCGATGGCACCGAACCGGGCCGGCGGGCGAACCGCGGTCATGGTGGCGAGCTTGCCGTGGCTCTTGTGGAATTCGACCAGCTTGGTCACATCGACGTCGGACACACCATCGCCGTAGGTGGCCATGAAGGTGCCGTTGTAGTGCGGAGCAAGCCGGCGGATACGACCGGCGGTGTGGGTGTGAAGACCGGTGTCGATCAGGCCTACGTTCCAGCGTTCGTCGGGATCCTGCGTATGACGGATCACCTTGTTGGCACCCAAGTTGACGGTGAGATCACTGTTGAGCGTTGCGTACTCGGCGAAGTACTGCTTGATCATTTCGCCCTTGTAACCCAGAGCTATCAGAAAGTCGTCGAAGCCATGAATGGCGTAGTGCTTCATGATGTGCCAGATGATCGGCTTGCCACCGATCTGAACCAGTGGCTTGGGCTTGCTAACGGTTTCTTCGCTCAGTCGGCTGCCGAGGCCGCCAGCGAGAATCACTACCTTCATGGATGGGTGCTCCAGGTGATGTGTTGTTTAGGGGATGGGGTGTTTTTGTCCTACGCAGAGATGCCGCGAGCGTCCGCATAGTTCTCAATGAACCATCGGTACGTATCGGTGAGCCCTTGACGAAGATCGATGCTGTGTTTCCAGCCGAGCGAATGCAGCTTGGACACGTCGAGCACCTTGCGGGGCGTTCCGTCGGGCTTCGAGGAATCCCAGGCAAGTTGCGCCTCGGGATAGACAATCTCGCCGATCAGTTCAGCGAGCGCCTTAATGCTGAGGTCCTCACCGGTGCCGACGTTGACGTGCTGGAGACCGTCGTAGCTGTCGAGCAGGAAGATGCAGGCGTCGGCCAGGTCGTCGACGTGTAGGAATTCGCGCATGGCCGAACCGGTGCCCCACACTTCAACGGTGGGATTGCCGGCCAGCTTGGCGTCGTGGAATTTGCGCATCAGCGCCGGGATCACGTGGGAGCCGCTCAGGTCGAAGTTGTCGTTCGGCCCATACAGGTTGGTCGGCATGGCGGACACGAAGTTCGAGCCGTACTGACGTTTGTAGGTCTCGCACATCTTGATGCCGGCGATCTTGGCCAGCGCGTAGCCTTCGTTGGTCGGTTCGAGGGCGCCGGTGAGAAGTTCGTCCTCACTGATCGGCTGCTGAGCCATCCGGGGGTAGATGCAGGACGAACCCAGGTAGAGGAGCTTGTCGACCCCGATGTTGTGCGAGGCATGAACCACGGTGCCGTGGATCATCATGTTGTCGTAGAGGAACTGGGCCGGAAGGGTGTTGTTGGCGTTGATCCCGCCCACCTTTCCCGCAGCGAGGATCACCTGTTCGGGGCGATTCTCGGACATGAAGTCGTTCACGTCGGCCTGGTTGCGAAGGTCCAATTCACTGGAGGTCGCCGTGATGATGTTGTGGAAGCCGCCCTGCTCGAGTCGCCGAAGCAATGCAGACCCCACGAGTCCTCCGTGGCCAGCGACGTAGATCCGTGTGTCGGGTGAAAGGGTCATAGAACAAACGTATCGGCGCGTTTGCGTAGGCTCATTAGTTACTGGGGGCAGGACCACAGGTAAACCTGCCCGCCCGAGCGACCGAAGAAAGAGACAAGGGCAACACCCCCGTGCACGACCACACCCCGATGAACAGTGAGAACAGGCGATGACCAGCGCAAACAACGAATCCAATGACACTTCAACAACGGGGCGCGGCGAAGCCTCACCGGTCGTGACACTGGTGACCGGCGGCACCGGATTCCTGGGTCGCCACCTCGTTCCGGCACTGGCTGGATCGCTCGATGGCCTCCCGGCCTCCCCCACCACCACACGACGTGAGGTGCACGTAGTCTCGAGCCGACCGGACCCGCTGTTTGAAGGGGTAGACGCAGATGCGATTACAACCCATCAGGTGGATCTGACCGATGCCGGCGCCGTGACGGCTCTCATGGAATCGATCCAACCGACCGAACTGTTCCACCTGGCCTGGTTCAACGGCGAGTCCGCCAGCCGGTACTCCGATCCGGTAAATCACGACTGGGTCGCGATCGCTGAACACACCGTGGAGGCCTTCGCCAAGGCTGGCGGGACCCGGGCGATCGTGGCCGGTAGCTGTATCGAATACGGCCCCGACGGCGGCGTGCTCTCCGAGGACGGCAAGGTCGACCCCGACACCGTCTATGGCCGCTGCAAGCTCGACGCCGGCCTGCGTGCGCTTGCAATCGGCGAAGAGTACGACGGCCTCACCGTGGCCATTCCACGGATCTTCTTCGTGCTTGGCCGCTTCGAGGAACCGAATCGACTGGTCCCCCACATCATTCGCCAGTTGCGTAACGAGGAACCCGCAGAACTGTCGGCGGGCACCCAGCGTCGTGACTACATGCACGCATGGGACGTGGCGCTGGGACTCATCGCGGTGGCCGATAGCAGCATCGAGGGGCACGTGAACCTCGGCATGGGGACACCGGTGCAGGTCAAAGAACTCTCCGAACTCATCGGCGACGCCGTGGGTCGACCCGACCTTCTCTGGTTCGGCGCCCGCGCTGGCGGGGCGGACACCGCCGAGGAGATCACTGCCGATATCGCCCGAATCACCGCGGAAACCGGATGGAAGCCATCGCTTGATCTGACCGAGGCATCTGCCGATGTAGTGAAGTGGTGGATGAAACGTCTGGACTCGGTCTAGGTAGTTCCACCACTAACGACAGGCATGCCGCCCTCGGGCGGCAAGACTGACCAGCACGGCACACGACATCCCCACCAGAACACCCCCACGAAGGAAACAACGACGGACATGACGGGCACTAGCGATAACACGGTCATTCTCGGCAGCGGCATGGCCGCCTGGGGGGCGTTCGACCGCCTGACCAAAGAGGGGATCACCCCTCGACTGTTCGACAAGAACACCTATCCCGGTGGACACACCGCATCGTTCCCGAACGATCAGGGATTCGTGTTCGACGACGGCCCCCACATCTCCTTCACCGAGATCGAAGAGGTTCAGGGCCTGCTGGCCGATGCCGTCGATGGCGACTACGAGACGCTCAACGCCCGCGTCGACAACTGGTACGACGGCGTGTGGGTGAAGCACCCGGCCATCGCCTATCTGCACGCCCTCCCCGAAGATCTGATCGTGCAGATCCTGGACGAGTTCATTCAGGTCTCGGCCACCGAGATGCCGGCCACCAACACGTTCAACAACTACCACGAGTGGCTGCTGGCCGCCTACGGCCCAACCTTCGCCAATAACTTCCCCGGTCGTTACGGCACCAAGTACCACACCTGTGGCCCCGAGGACATGAACGTTTCATGGCTCGGCCCCCGCCTCTACCGCCCCGACCTCAAAGAGGTGCTGATGGGTGCGGTCAGGCCGCCCCGAACCGAGAAGCACTACATCGACAAGTTCCGCTACCCGAAGAAGGGTGGCTTCGAGGGATACCTCCATAAGTTCTTCGATGCCGCCGATCTGGCGCTCGGACACCGGGCCGAGAGCATCGATCCCGAAACCAAGACGATCACCTTCGGCAACGGTAAGACCGAGACCTACGACACGCTGCTGTCGTCAGCTCCCCTGGCTGAGATGATCCGCATGTTGCCCAACGTTCCCGACGATGTGCGTGAAGCCGCCAGCCTGCTCTCGTGCAGCCAGTCGGTCATCGTGAACGTCGGTGTGGCCCGGGACGACCTCTCCCCCGCCCACTGGCGCTACATCTACGACGAGGACATGCGTTCGGTTCGTTTGAGCTTCCCGCACATGTTCAGCCCTACCACCTGCCCGCCCGGCCACGGCGCCGTGCAGGTCGAGGTGTACTACAGCGACAAGTACAAACCCCTCGACCACAAACCCGAGGACGACATCAAGCCGGTCATCGCCGAACTGACACAGATGGGCGTGTTGCGTGAGGACGACGACATCGTCTTCTCCGAGGCCCGTTGGATCGAATACGCCAACGTGATCTTCGATCTCGACTCGGGTCCGTGCGCCAAGAAGGTGCAGGACTATCTGACCTCGCTCGATATCAACTACTGCGGTCGTTACGGCGACTGGGCCTACATCTGGACCGACCAGAGCTACCTGAGCGGCCAACGGGCCGCCCAGCGCATCCTCGACTCCAAGACCAGCGCCTAGACCCCTCCTCCTCAGCTCACGGCATGCGCACGATCGTGGCTCGTCGAGCGGTGGACTGATCGAAGAACTCGTGCGCTCGATCGAGAGCGGCAGCAACTTCCGCGTTCCCCATGATCGCATCTCGGCCAGCCTCCATTGCCTGAGGAGACTCGTACCCCATTATCCAATCGACTTCGTGGAAGTCACCTGCTGCCCCGATGGCCAGGGTGATCGGAGCACCGGACACCTCGTGCATCATCTCGGTTATCTGATGTGACCACTCCAGCGCTGCGACTACCGATCCTCGAATCGATGCGCTACTCGTAACCAGAAACGGATGCGGTTCGCCCGCTTCGCCGGCATGACCGATCACTCGGTTCAGTCTTGTTTGAACCGTCTGCGTGAAGACGTCGCCCGACTGTTTGGCGAGTTCCTGATACTCGGCGTTCTCGCCCAGAGCCACCATATTCGCCATGTGCTGGCTCATGTCATCAACCCTCGACGACAACATGTAGGTACCCAGATTGTCGCCGGCGGCGAAGGCCCATGAATAGACCGTGCCACCTGTAGCTTTGGCCCATGCGTCGCGGACGTCCACGACAAATTCGGCTGCTTTAGATGTGCGACCGCGCAGAGCTTCAACTCGTGCTGCAACTATGTACATAACGTTCCCCTTAGACGTTTGATCGCCCGGACCCCATCTGGGGTCTTTCCCAGCATCACAGACTCGGGGTCCGCCTGCATCTCAAACGAGGAATTAGCGGCAGTGACGTCGCGTTTGAAACTTTCTGTACGTGAACAATGCCTTCAGAGCGGGCGGGGCAAAGAAGAGTCGGGTCACAACACCCCAGAAACCACCGCCGTGTTCGTACTCGATATGTTCGATCACTTTGGTCTCATTCGACGAGACCTCGACAAACCGGTGGGTGTGCGACCAGGACTTCATAGGGCCGTCGGTCTGTACATCGGTGAAGCCGGCGTCGCTTACGTCGCGGTGGGTTGCCTCCCACTTCAGCGGAATGGGCCCGGCCCAGATGGTGAATCGACTAATCGAACCCTCGGCCAGCGGTTCCATGGAATGCACCTGCATGATCGTCGGCGGCGGGGTCAGGATCCGCAGCACGGAGGTGTCGTGATGGAAATCACGCACAACCTTCTGACTAGCTGGCACGGTGAACTCGAAATCGAACGTTTTCACCCGAAGAGTCTCCCATCACCGAAGCCGCTGGCCTCTATCGGACGTAGGCGCCATTAGGCACAGTCGCCCTTACCGTCTCGTTCGGATTGCGTTATCCGTAGTGCGTATGTTCTCGTTTCGTGGTCGGATCGGGCGTTTGGAATACGTCGGTCATCGTTTGGTTGCCGCAGTGATCGTGCTGTTCGGTTTCATGCTTGGGAAGGTGGTGAGCGGTGACTCGTTCAGCGAACCCACGACGGGTGCGGTTCCAACAGCGATCTTTGCCGCCGGACTAGTCGTGGGCTTTGCGGCCGTCGCTACGGCTTGCGTGCGTCGATGCCACGACATCGGACACGGCGGACCCTTCGCTCTACTGCTTCTGGTGCCCCTCCTCAATGTGCCGGTCGACCTCTACATCACCTTCCGTCGTGGCCAGTACGGCTACAACAAATGGGGATACGAAGGCGGTGGCAGCCCCCACGCCAACGGCATGTCGCCCCGCGACCTGTACCTCGCCGAATTCCGCTGACCGCACTCACGCTCCCAGTCAGCTTCTGTCTGCTGGTGACTACATTCTCTCGTTCTGTCTGCTGCCCACTACGAACTTTGTAGTGGCGAGCAGAAATTTGGGTGGTTTGTAGTGGGTGACTAGCTGCCGATGCAGTGGGCGCCGAAGAGGACCCGGAGGTCGGCGAACAGGCCGTTGCCGGACTCGACGGTGTAGGCATCGCTGAGGCGCACCAGTTTGTCGGTTCCCAGATCGATGATGATCGGTGTCTTGCCCGGATGATCGGAGATGCAGGACTTCAGATCGGCCACCGCCGCGTCGGACATCTGGTCCGGGCGGACGGTGATCATGATCGGCCGCTCGCTGGCTAGGGCGTCGGCGTCGATGATCTCGACCTGGGACGCCATCAGCTTCGGTTCGTCGTCGCGTTTGGACACCCGACCCCGCAGGATCACGATGCGGTCGTCTTCGAGCAGGTGGCCGTAGTCGGTCATCGAACGGGGGAACACCATCGTCTCGATGCTGGACGAAAGATCCTCGAGCACCAGCACCGCCATGAGTTCGCCCTTCTTGGTCCACTTCTTGACCAGACCGGAGATCACGCCGCCGACGGCAACCTGGGCACCGTCGTCGAGTTCGGCCAGCTGGCCGATCGTGGCCGATGCCCGAGCCTGCAGTGCACCCTCAACACCCATCAGTGGATGATCGCTGACATACAACCCGAGCATTTCCTTTTCGAGCTTGAGACGATCGCTCTTGTCGAAGGTCTCCCCCTCCATGATGTTGGGGCGATCGTCGTAGGCATCCTCGGCGTCGTCCATCGCCCCGAACAGCGTCTGAACTCCCATGTCCTGCTCCTTGCGGCGCTGGACGGTCTTGTTGATGAACTCCTCATGCACCATCAACAATCCCTTGCGGGCATGACCAAGTGAGTCGAAGGCGCCGGCTTTGATCAGCGACTCGACGGCTCGTTTGTTCAACACGCCGAGATCGACGCGATCGCAGAAGTCGATAAAGGACTCGAACGGGCCGTTCTCGTTTCGTTCCTCGATGATCTTCTCGACGATGCCCTCGCCAACGTTGCGCACCCCGGACAGGCCGAAGGTGATGGCGTTCAGTTTCCTGCCGTGTAGTTCGATGCCATCGGGGTCGGGGATCGAACCGAAGTCGATATCGGATCGGTTGATATCGGGAACCAGCACCTGGATCCCCAGCTGACGACAGTCGTTCAGGAACACGGCTGCGGTTTCCAGCTTGTTCTTGACCGAGGTGAGCAGGCTGGCCAGGTACTCGGTCGGGTAGTTCGCCTTCAGATAGGCCGTCTGATAGGCCACCAGGCCATAGCCATAGGAGTGGCTTTTGTTGAAGGCGTAGTCGGCGAACCCCTCGATGACGTCGAACTTGTCCTTGCCGAACTGCTCGCCGTAGTTGTTGGTGATGCAGCCCTCGATGAACTTCTGGCGTTCGAGCGCCATCAACTCACGTTTCTTCTTACCTGCGGCCTTTCGCAGGTTGTCCGCCTCGGCGAGTGTGTAACCCGCGAACTTCTGGCTGAACCGCATCATCTGTTCCTGATAGATCATCAGGCCGTAGGTGTCGCCCAGGATCTCCGACTCGTCCTCGTGGTCGTAGGTGATCTCCTGTTTGAGGTTCTTCCGATCGGCATAGTCGGTGTGCATGTTCTTGGCCATGGGACCGGGCCGGTACAACGCAACGAGAGCGGCGACGTCTTCAAATTCGGTGGGGCCCATGCGACGGATAAGCGCCCGCATGGGCGGGGACTCAAGCTGGAACACGCCGATGGTGTCGCCTCGGGAGAGCAGTTCATAGGTTGGTTTGTCGGCCAGATCGACGTTGTCGATGTCCAGATCGAGATTGTGGACCTGCTTGATCAGATCGAGCGAGTCGGCGATGACGTCGAGGTTTCGCAGGCCGAGGAAGTCCATCTTCAATAGACCCAGTTCCTCCACCCCGTGCATCTCGTACTGGGTGACCACCGGGGCTTCCTCGATGGGTAGGTTCTTCACCGGTTTGCGCTGAATCGGCATGTATTCGGTGAGAGGGTCCTTTGTAATCACCACCGCCGCAGCGTGAATACCGTCGGAGCGGCGCAGGCCCTCCAGCCCCTTGGCGACATCGACGACCTTGGCCACATCGACATCGGTCTCGACCATGTCGCGCAGTTCCTTGGCCATCCCGTAGCCGTCCTTGTACTTCTCCGACGGTTCGAAGCAGTACTTCAGCGGCGTGTCACGGCCCATGATCAGCGGCGGCATGGCCTTGGCCACCCGGTCGCCGACGGCGTAGGGGTATCCCAACACCCGGGCGGCGTCACGCACGGCGGCCCGGGCCTTGATCTGGCTGAACGTAACGATCTGGGCCACCCGGTCGCGGCCGTACCGTTCGGCGCAGTAGCGGATCATTTCGTCGCGGAAACGGGTGTCGAAGTCCATGTCGATATCGGGCATGGAGATTCGGGACGGGTTGAGGAACCGTTCGAACAGCAGGTCGTACTTGATGGGATCGAGGTCGGTGATCCACAGGCAGTAGGCGACGGCACAACCGGCAGCAGAACCACGACCGGGACCGACCCGGATGTTCAGATTGCGAGCGTGGGCGATGAGGTCCCAGGTGATCAGGAAGTACGAGGAGAACCCCATGCTCTTGATGACGTCGAGCTCGAACGCCAGACGCTCGACGGTCTCGTCGGTCAGGTGGTCGCCCCAACGTTTGCGGGCGCCTTCCATGGTGAGGTGGAGCAGGTAGTCGTCGGCGCCCTCGAAGCCTACGGGAATCGGGAAGTCCGGCAGCAGGGGTTTGCCGAACTCGATCTCGACGTTGGACCGTTCGGCGATCCAGAGGGTGTTGTCACACGCCTCGGGCAGCTCCCGCCACTCGTACCGCATTTCCTCCGCGGTCTTCAGGTAGTGCTGATCCCCGCTGAACTTGAACCGGTCCGGGTCGCTGATCAGCGAACCGGTCTGAACACACAACAGAGCGTCGTGGGCGCCGTGATCGTGCTGCTCGGTGTAGTGCGAGTCATTGGTGACGAGCACCGGCGCCTTGATCTTTCGGGCGATCTCGAGCAGTTGTGGATTGGTCTGGCGCTGCTCGGGGATCCCGTGATCCTGGAGCTCGATGAACATGTTGTCGCGGCCGAAGATCTCCTGCAGCCGGGCGGCCTTCTCGAGCGCACCCTGCTCATTGCCGTTCATCAACGCCTGCAGCACCTGGCCACCGAGACAACCGGTGGTGACGATGACCCCTTCGCTGTGATCGCTGAGGACGTCCCAATCGACCCGGGGTTTGTAGTAGTACCCCTCCATGAAGGCCCTCGACGCCAGCTGGATCAGGTTCTTGTAGCCGGTGTTGTTCTCGGCCAGGGCCGTCAGGTGGTAGTAGAGCTTCTTGCCACCATCGGTGCTTCCGCCGGAGTCGTCCATCTTTCCGCGACGACTCGGCCGTTCGTGTCGGGAGTCTTCCGCCTGATACAGCTCACACCCGATGATCGGCTTGATGTTCTTGGCCCGGCACGCCTTGTAGAAGTCGAGGACTCCGTACATGTTGCCATGGTCGGTGATACCCAATGCCGGCATGCCATCGGCTGCCGCCTTCCCCACCAGCTCATCGAGGCGCGCCGCCCCATCGAGCATGGAGTATTCGGTATGAACATGGAGATGGGTGAACGACGATCCCACAAACGCCCCTTCCGCTGAGAGTGAGACTATCCAAATTACTGCGATGTCGTTTCGCCCGGCAACCGCCCCTCGTGACCCTGCCAGCACTCTTCGGCCGGGGTGGTCGATTGTCTCCGATGCTCCTATTGGGTCTATTTGTCAAGCAGCGACCGGGAGCGTGTCTTTTTGGTCTGTGAGCCACTGTTGGTAGCGCTTGGAGAAGTCGTTGTCGAAGTCGAGTTCTCGTTCGATGCGTGAGACCTTGTTGGGATCAACT
>CALGOA010000209.1 GCA_937958015.1 uncultured Acidimicrobiales bacterium
CGATCGGAGAGTTGATCGTCCAGATCGCTGCGCTCACCATCGTGCCGGTTCTGATTGGGATGGGACTGCGCCGTCGGAACCCCGACCTGTGCGCCCGTCTAGAAGGGCCGTCGAAGACTTTTGCGGCAGTGTTTCTCGGGATCGTCGTTCTGGCCCTGGTGATCACAAACTGGGATGCGGTGGCGGACAATGTCTTCGAGTTCGCTCCGGCATTCATCGCCCTGAATCTTGTTGCGCTGGCGATTGGCTACGGAGTCGCGAAGGCGTCGGGTCTCGATCAACGGCAGTCATCCACCATTGGAATCGAGACCGGGATGCAGAACTCAACGTTGTCGTTGACCATCGCTGTCTCGGTACTTGGAAACAGCGAAATGGCGATCATCCCGGGGTTGTACGGGGTGTGGATGTTGTTCAGCGGCTTTGCTTTTGCCTGGCTTACGCGAGATTCGAGTCAGCTGGACGATCGGGTTAACCCTCTGAGCGTCTGAACCTCCACGACATGGCCCCAACCAAGACCTCCCCAAACAACACCTCCCCAAACAACACCTCCAATTCGAGGGCTTTTGGTTGGCAGCGGACAGAAGGTGGACCCGGCCGGGCGGCATCGAGGCGAACGCCTGTACGTTTGATGGATGGCCAAGCGGACGCAACACGAGGCGTTGGAAGGGTTTAGCCCCGCCGCGGCCGCTTGGTTCTCGACCACCTTCACCGAACCCACCCCGCCCCAGGCCAAGGGTTGGCCTGTCATCGCCAACGGCGACAACACGCTGATCCTTGCGCCCACCGGAACCGGCAAGACACTGAGCGCCTTCTTCTACGGTTTGGACCGGCTCTGCAAAACGCCGCCCCCCGAGGATCGAATGGCTCGCACCAGGATTCTCTACATCTCGCCGCTCCGGGCTCTCGCGGTCGATGTCGAGAAGAACCTACGGGCACCACTTCAGGGCGTGCGAATGGCAGCGGATCGCCTTGGTGAGCCGTTCTATGAACCGACGGTGATGTTGCGCACCGGCGATACCCCGCCCGAGGATCGGCGTCGGATGCAGCGCCACCCTCCGGATCTGCTCATCACGACGCCCGAGTCGCTGTTCTTGATGCTCACCTCCAAGGTCCGGGAAACGTTGGCTTCGGTGGAGACCGTCATCATCGATGAGATTCACGCGCTCGCTGCCACCAAACGTGGTTCGCACATGGCTGTCACCCTCGAGCGGTTGGACGAGGTGACCGAGAAACCGGTGCAGCGAATCGGTCTAAGCGCCACACAACGTCCGTTGGAGGAGATCGCTCGGTTCCTGGGCGGCTACAAAGACAACGCGCCGCGCCCTGTCACCATCGTCGATACCGGCGTGAAGAAGACGATGGACATCGAAGTGATCGTCCCGGTGGAAGACATGGGCCGTCTCGGCGAAATGACGATGCCCGAGGGGGACCAGGAGTTCGCCCAACCCCAGCGGCGCAGCATCTGGCCGTCGATGCATCCGCGTCTGCTGGACCTCATCAAGGAACACCAGTCCACGATCGTGTTTGTGAATGCCCGGCGCCTCGCCGAACGGTTGGCCACCCGACTCAACGAACTCCATCTGGATGGGGAGAGCCGATCCGCCGAAGCCGACGGCCGTTCTCCGGGTGAGGGGGAGCGCGAGCTGGTCAAGGCCCACCACGGTTCGCTCAGTCGTGAACAACGTCTACGGATTGAAGATGAACTGAAGCGCGGAACCCTGAAGGGGCTGGTGGCCACCAGTTCATTGGAACTCGGCATCGACATGGGGGCGGTCGATCTGGTCGTGCAGGTCGAGTCTCCCGGCGCCGTCAGCCGTGGTCTCCAGCGGGTCGGTCGCGCCGGCCATCAGGTCGGAGCCCCCAGCGTCGGCAAATTCTTCCCGAAACATCGCACCGACCTCGTCGAGGCCGCAGTTGTGGTGGATCGGATGCGCGAAGGTCTGATCGAGGAGACCTTCTACCCCCGCAACCCGCTTGACGTTCTGGCTCAACAGATAGTTGCAATGGCGGCTATGGACGACTGGGCGGTCGACGACGTTCGACGCATCTGTCGTGGCGCCGCGAACTTCGCCGAACTGAGCGACGAGGCGTTCGACAATGTGCTCGATCTGCTCGCCGGCCGGTACCCGTCTGACGAGTTCGCTGAACTCCGGCCGCGGATCATCTGGGATCGGGTCGAGGGTGTCATTCGAGGTCGCCCGGGTGCACAGCGGCTGGCGGTCACCAGCGGTGGCACAATTCCCGACCGCGGTCTCTACGGCGTGTTCCTACCCGACGGTACCCGGGTGGGTGAACTCGATGAGGAGATGGTGTACGAGTCCCGAGCGGGTGAAACGTTCCTGCTCGGTGCATCCACCTGGCGGATCGAGGACATCACCCACGAACGCGTCATAGTTACCCCAGCGCCCGGCCAGCCGGGCAAGATGCCGTTCTGGCACGGTGATGGTCCCGGTCGACCGCTTGAACTGGGTCGGGCGATGGGCAAGTTCGTTCGGGAGATCGACGGGCTCGACCGGCCCGCCGCCCTCGAGCGGTTGGAACGACGCCACGGGCTTGACTCGCTGGCCGCCGAGAATCTGGTGCTCTACCTGGAGGAGCAGCGCGACGTAACCACGAAGTTGCCAACCGATCGCACGATCATCGTCGAGCGGTTCCGGGACGAAATCGGCGATTGGCGGATCTGCATACTCTCGCCGTTCGGCGCCCAGGTGCACGCCCCGTGGGGGATGGCGCTGCAGTATCGACTGGCCGAGCAGTGGGGCTGGGACGTTGAGCTGATGTGGTCCGACGACGGGATCGTTATCCGACTGCCCGAGGCCGAGGATCGAATCCCGATCGATGAGCTGCTGGTAGACCCCGATGACCTCGAGGAGCTCTTGGTCACGCAACTTCCGAACTCGGCCATGTTCGCAGCCCGCTTTCGGGAATGCGCAGCTCGTGCCCTGCTCCTGCCCCGCCGTCGACCGGACCGGCGTACTCCGCTGTGGCAGCAGCGGCAGAAGGCGGCCGACCTTCTCACCGTGGCTGCCAAGTACCCGAGTTTCCCGATCCTGTTGGAGACCACTCGGGAGTGTCTGAACGACGTCTTCGACGTGCCAGCTCTTCGAAACGTGCTGACCGAACTGCGATCCCGGAAGATCTCGGTTCACACGGTCGATACCGACTCGGCGTCCCCGATGGCCAGCGGCCTGCTGTTCGGCTGGGTCGCTCAGTACATGTACGAAGGGGACGCACCGCTGGCGGAACGGCGGGCGGCGGCGTTGTCGCTCGACCGCGACCTGCTTCGGGATCTGCTGGGAGCCGAGGAGTTGCGAGAGCTGCTCGATCCCGAGGTGCTCGAACAGTTGGAGGCCGAGTTGCAACGCCGCGCCGACACCTGGAAGGCCCGAAACGTCGATGCGGTCGAGGATCTGCTTCGTTGGCTCGGGCCGTTGACCGTCGCCGAAGTTGAACAGCGGGTCGATGGGGTCGATGCCGAGATCACCCTGGCCGAGCTGCGCGATCAACGTCGCATTATCGAAGTTGGCCTCGAAACGGGCCGGCACTTCGCATCGGCTGAGGACGCGTCACGACTCCGAGATGCCCTCGGCGTCGCCTTGCCGGCGGGATTGCCGGCGGCGTTCACCGATTCGGTCGAGAATCCCCTGCTCGATCTCGTCAGCCGCTTCGCCCGAACCAACGGTCCGTTCCTCACGCGCCAGTTGACCGCCCGTCTCGGAGTCGATGCGGTCCGGGCCGAACGAACACTCGACGAGCTCGAACGTCAGGGTCGGGTTGTTCGGGGCGAGTTCCGGCCCGATGGTTCCGAGCGCGAGTGGTGCCACAGCGACGTGCTGCGGATTCTCCGCCGTCGTTCCCTCGCCGCGTTGCGAAGTGAGGTTGAACCGGTCGACGGCGATGTGCTCGCCCGATTCCAACCACAGTGGCAACACGTTGGATCCAAGCTCCGCGGTGTCGATGGAGTCGCTGAGGTGTTGACCGCCCTCCAAGGGGCGTCCCTGCCGGCATCGGTTCTCGAATCCGACATCCTTCCTTCCCGGATCCCGGATTACCGACCGGCCGATCTTGACACGTTGCTCACCGCGGGCGAGATCGTCTGGGCTGGCGCCGGGTCGCTCGGTGCCGGGGACGGACGGGTGCGGTTGGTGTTTCGAGATCAGGCGCCGTTGTTGTTGCCCGAGCCGGTCGACCCACCCGAGGGCGAGGTTCATGATGCGATTCGAGCGTGCCTTGCAGAGCGGGGTGCGGTGTTCTGGAACGACCTGATGGTCGCGGTTCAGGAAGCCGGCGTCGAGTATTCCGAAACCGTCGTTTTGACGGCGCTCTGGGACATGGTGTGGGCCGGTGAGGTGACGAACGATGCGCTCACACCGCTTCGGGCGGTCGTGTCGGGGGCCACCCCAAAGAAAACCTCAGGGGGCAGGACCGGGCGCGCCGGAAGGCGTCCCAACCTGCGTTCGCTTTCGCGTATGGGTCCGCCATCGGCAACCGGCCGATGGTCCCTTGTGGCACCACTGCGTCGTCCGGCCCCCGCTCCCACCGAAGTCGCCACCACCAGAGCGCTGCAGTTGCTGGAGCGCTACGGGGTGCTGACTCGTGAGATGGCGCTGGCCGAGGGTGCCGAAGGTGGCTTCGCTGGGGTCTACCCGGTGTTGAAAGCGCTGGAGGACCGCGGTCAGGTACGGCGTGGATATTTTGTAGCCGGGCTTGGCGCCGCTCAGTTCGCACTCCCGGGTGCGGTGGACCGGCTTCGGGACGAACGTCGCGACGACGCCCTGCACCATTCGAGCGACGACGAGGACGATTGGCTGGTTCTCTCCGCAGCCGATCCAGCTCAGCCCTACGGGGCGGCGCTGCCATGGCCTGACACCGATGGTCGTCCGAGCCGGTCGGTCGGGGCCTACGTGGTGCTGAAGGCGGGTCGACCCATCGTGTATCTCGAGCGAGGGGGCCGCAGCATCGTGACGTTCGAAGGCATCGATGATGACCACGAATGGGTGCAGGAAGTAGCGGCGTTGGTCAAGACCCGACGGGTGAAGCAGATCGAGGTGCAGAAGGTCGACGGCGCTCCCACCGCCGAACGCCCCGAGGTTCGTGATGCCCTGCTAGGTGGTGGCTTTTCCCTGGGCTACAAAGGCCCCACCCTCCGCCGCTAACCCCTTCTCCAAATTCCTGATGGGGACTACATCTCACGGTGTTTCCAAGGGGTAGAACGCCTCCGATGTAGTTGCCATCAGTCAGAACGAATCAGAACCGAAATTGCGGCGGACCGGTTTCGAGCGTTCGACGGGAGCGAGCCTCCGAGAAGTTTCGCCGGGACGTTGCGATGAGGAACTCTGGTTGGCGATTGATTTGGTCAAAGCTGAACTCGTCCACAATGAGGCCCAGTTCTCGGAGCCGAGCTCGCTGTTCGATGTCCCGATTGGTCGTCTCCCTTCGGGATCGGTGATAGGTGAAGCCGTCGTACATGTGGACATAACCCTCCGGCCAGAACGAATCCACCTGTGCCACGAACTCTCCGAAACGGTCATAGATCCTGACCTCGAAGGCCGGCTCCGGTAAGCCGGAGGCGACAAGAATCTGAGCTGCCTGACGACTGAGATGTCCAATTGGGATAGGTCCGTCGTCGTGAAGCAACTCCAGTGCCTTTCTGAAGTTGACCGTTCCGTTCCGGCCCCTGCGAGCATGGACGGCGAGGCATTGCCGCAGTGCCACTGGAGATGTCTTGTCTGCTCTGCGGGCCGAGTCGATCAGGCCGAGGACCTTCCAGCGTGGAATGAGCGCAGCACAATCCATGATCGTGCGTTCGACTCCGGTGACGGGCAACCCGTCGATATACACAATGTCGGCAGTGCGGCATCGCAAAGGATCGTTCTTCCTGATGGCAACTACATCGGGAGCGTTCTACCGCTTCTAACTACCGCCAGATGTAGTCCCCATCAGGAATTTGGAGAAGGGGGTTAGAGGGAGGAGATGGCGTCGAGGGGGTTGAGTTTCGAGGCTCGGCGGGCCGGGAGATAGGCCGCCAGCACACCGATCAGACCGGCCATGATCACGATGGCGATCAACGTGCCCCAGGGAATCGCTACCCGATCGATGATCGTGTCCGGGATCGCTCGAACACCGGCGATGCCGAACAGCACGCCAAGTGCGATACCCAACAGTGCACCGAACAGGCTGACCATGATCGCTTCCCAACGGATCGTGGACATCAACTGGCCCCGTGTCATGCCAACCGCCCGCAGCAGCCCGATCTCGCGAGTCCGCTCCAACACCGACAGCACGATCGTGTTGACGACTCCGAAGAACGCAACCACCAACGCCAGCCCGAGGAGACCGTTGATGAGCACGAGAATGCCATTGATCCCGCTCTCGAGTTGTTCCCTGATGTCATCGTTGTTCAGAACCTGGACGCTGGCGTACTGGTCGCCGAGTTCCTTCGCCTCCTCGGTCACCGCATCGATGTTCGACGACGACGAGATCGTGGCGCCGATCGATTCGATGCCGGCATCGGCCTCGTGGTTGAGCAACACCGAGTTATCCATGAGAAGAGCACCGTTGGTGAAGTTCTCGTTTCCTACGATTCCGGCGATGGTGAGTGAGTCGGTGACGCCGTCTTCGAACTCGACGGCGAGGGTTTCCCCGACGGTGAGGCCGCGGTCCTCTGCGAGCGACGTGGTGACCAGAACTGCGTTCCCTTCGCTCACACCGTCATAGGTTCCGTCGGTGAGGTCGTAGCTGAGCACGCGATCCTCGGTGGTGGCGGTGAAACTGTCCGCCCGATACACGTCGCCGTCGGGTCCGCCGAGGCGAATCGAAATGGTCCGGTATTCACTTACCGAGTCGATGCCATCGAGCGCAAGTAACTCGCTTGCGAATTGGTCCGGTAGTGGATCACCGAATTCGGTACTGACGAACAGATCGGCACCGATGCTGTTGTCGAGGACGTCGGTGAGGCTGGCCCGCAATGACTGGCCCAGAACCGAGACCAGCGTGACCAGCGCCAAGCCGATCATGAGGGCGGTAGCGGTGGCGGCGGTCCGCTGGGGACTGCGCGCCGCATTCTCGCGGGCGATCCGGACCATCTTCGCCTCTGACCCGCCTCGGAAGCTATCGATGAGCAGCCGAACGCCATCCATCAGCGCCCGCGGGCCGGAGAAGAGGAAGAGCGCACCGATGGCGCCGAACATGGCGCTGAATATCAGGGTGACGACCTGGCTGGCGCCTGTGGGCGGCGTCACCGTTGTGTCGTCGGCACCGTTTTGACCCTCGATGACAAATTCGCCGGTGAGGCCCGAGCCGTACAAAAGCCCCACGATTCCGCCCAGCAGCAGCGCAACGCCGAGCACGAGCAGCAGGATTCCCGCGATGGTTCCGAGCACTCCGACCGGTCCCGACCGCCCGAGAGCCTGCACCGCCAATCCCGCAAACAGCCCGCTGAGCAGCGCCACGCCGACGAAGGTCAGGATCGCACCGAGGCCGAGCAACCCCAGCGTTCCTCCCAGGCCGGCGGCGCCCGTGAGGCCATATGCAACCGCGACCAGTCCGATCAGCGTGATCAACGCGCCGAACAGAATCCGAACCCGGCTGTTCTTCTGCTGACTTCCTTCGCTCCGCATCGCCTCGATCGGGGAGATGCGGCCAGCCTTGAACGCGGGGAGTAGAGCCGACACCAACGTTGCCACCAACCCGACGACCAGGGCGACGATCACGGTTCGAGCGCTGATCACCGTTCCGGTGTCCGGGAATCCGCCCTGGCTCTGGAAGAGCGCCTTGATGAGTGCGGCAACGCCGACGCCGCAGAGGATTCCCAGCACGGAGCCGATCACCCCGACCAGAACCGCCTCGATGAATATCGAGTTGCGGATCTGTCCGCTCCCTGCGCCGATGGCGCGCAACATGCCGATCTGTTGAACCCGTTGGCTCACCAGGATGGCGAAGGTGTTGTAGATGATGAACAGGCTGACGAACAGCGCCACCATCGCAAAACCCAGGAGGATGTTTCCAAGGATGCTGATGATCTGGGTGAAGTCTTCACTGTCGTTGGCGTTGGCCTCGGCCTGGTCGATCACTTCGATGCCCTGGGGGAGAAGCGGTTCGACCGAGGAGATCACGGCGCTAGGCAGCACCGATGGCGCCGCTGTTACGGCGATGGCGTCGAGGATTCCCTCTTTGCCGAATTGTTGTTGTGCGGTTGGGATGTCGAAGAGGGTGAACCACGCGCCACCCCCGGGAAACGACACGATCCCATCGATCGTGAAGTCCTGACGTCCGGTGGGGGTTTGGAACGTTGCGGTCTGGCCGACAGAAAGACCGAGAGCCTCGGCCTGTTCCTCGTTGATGGCGATCGAGTCTGGTCCCGATGGCGCCGACCCTGCGATCAGTTCGAATCCGCCACCTTCCTCGGATGGCCCGGTCCAGGAAAACGCAAGGATCGGGGGCCCGTTCGGAATCTGAGGTTCGCCATCGGCATCGAGGCCGACGAATTCGTTGGCACCGTCGCTGGCGACAAAGGGGTCGACCTCGGCAACTTCATCCAGGGCGACCAGTTCGTCGACGAGCGACGCCGGGATGGTTCCCTCGGTCTGCCCGAATGAGAGATCGGTGATCGGTTGGATACGGGCGTCGAGATTCTGGTTGGCCGATTCGACGATGCCGTTGAAGACCTTGCCGAGCGAGTCGGAGATGATGAACGAACCGCTTACGAAACCGACCCCGAGGGTGATGGCTATCACGGTGAGGGCCAGGCGCCCCAGGCTGGTGCGAATGCCCCGGAAGGCGAGTTTTACGATGGTCATCGGAGGATTCCCTTCAGTCGCCGAGGTTCTTCATCTTGTCGAATACCCGGTCGGCGGTGGGGTTCGCCATCTCATCGACGATCTCGCCGTCGGCGAGGAAAAGAACCCGATCGGAGTAGCTCGCCGAAACCGGGTCGTGGGTCACCATCACGATCGTCTGATGGAACTCTCGGACCGCCCGCTGCATGAATTCGAGGATTTCGGCGCCGGTTCGCGAGTCGAGGTTTCCGGTGGGTTCGTCACCGAAGATGATGTCAGGACGACTGGCGAGGGCTCGGGCGACCGCAACCCGCTGCTGCTGGCCACCCGACAGCTCGTTAGGCCGGTGATCGAGTCTGTCTGCCAGTCCAACGGTCTGCACCACCTGATCCATCCACTGCTGATCGGGACTCGCGCCGGCAAGGTCCAGGGGCAAGGTGATGTTCTCACGGGCCGACAGCGTGGGGATGAGATTGAACGCCTGAAAGATGAAACCGATCTTGCTGCGTCGCAGAACCGTCAGTTCCTTGTCCTTG
>CALGOA010000210.1 GCA_937958015.1 uncultured Acidimicrobiales bacterium
TGATCCCCCCGCACGTCGGTCAAGAAGATCGCGTAGCTGCCCAGATTGTTGGCGTGGTCCGGGTTGGCGGTGATAGCTCGCAGGTAGAACTCTTCGGCCTGATCATGATCCCCCCGCACGTCGGTCAAGAAGACCGCAAAAGACTTCAATAGATTCTCAGACTCTGGGTATTCAGATATTCCCTCTCTAAATACGTCCTCCGCAGTTTGGGGATCCTTCGCTGACAGACGTTCGGCTTTTAGCGCAACGCCAAACCAGCCTGGCATCGAGTCGACCGTGGAGTCCATCGACCTCTGAACCACTGGCGCGGTTGTGAGGTCGCGAGCTACCTCACCCTGGAGGCCCGAGAGGGTCTCCTGGTACCTTTCCAGCAGCATATTGAAGCGGTCAATATTTGGTGAAGGCAGTGCAAACTCTGACTTCACGACAACCATTAACTCATCGAAGTCCAGATGCCGAACCCAGAAAGTTGCTTGCTGTTCGGCGAGCCAGACTCCAAGATCCGTGTCGGGCAGCCGATCGCCGACCCAATAAACTCCCCTCGTAATCGTGCCGGGCGGCAACTGAGCCAGAGCACGCGTCACCCCACGATCGTGACCTCCGTAGCCAAGAAAGACTAGAGCGCGATCGCGCAGCAGTCGTCTGAGGGTATCCACGAGATCGCTGTTGAGCCGTTCCAGCTCGGCTTCGCTATTTAGAGGCCGGAGCATTGCGTCGCCGTGCAGCTTTACGATCGTTGGTCGCTTCCGGCCAGCGGCGGCAAACGGAGTCAGCGAAGCGTGAGAGACGACCAACGGCCTCACTCTGGTGTACAGGTAAAGCGCGTCAGCAACGAGGTCGTCAAAGTTCGTGGTGAAGACAACGTTGCACTGTCGACCACAAGAGTCATCGGCCAACAGCTGGGCCAAAGTTGCGTACCCGAATCCGGGGTCGTGGTGGGAAATCAGCCGTTCGATCTCCTCCTGGCGGTCTGCTTCTGTCCGAAAGAGAAGAGGCATAACTTCCGAGTAAGACGAGCCAGGGTCGGATGGGTCAAAGTTGCTAAGGGAGCTAGATGCCCATTGATCAAAAGGCTCATCAGGGGCTGCGATTCGGTGCAGCTGTTTGACCCACCTCTCGGTTAAGGGGCCCGCCGTCGGGATACCAGATGATCTCGAACAACCAGCTCCCAAGAAGAACGAGAGAAGGGCTTCGCCTTCAAGCAGTTGTTTGAGTCGACGGACGAACTCGCCAACACCGATCTCCGTCACCGCCACTTTGAAACTCCTCCGTTGAGCGTCAGTCCGTCAGTCCGTCTTGTACCAACAAACTACGACCGTTGACAAACGGACGGGGCCGGAACATGTGAGACGACACCGTGACATCACTTTCCTCCTAACCCCCACCGGCATCGATCATGGCTTCGCCCGGCCCGTTCAGACAGATGTCGTTCACGTCGTCGTTGCGAAGCAAACCCGACAACGGCCCGAAACCGGATCGCCGTCGCAGTGCGCCATGAACCGCAGAGCCGTTGGGAGCGGCAGCGCTGGAGGGTGCCCTGCGGCGCAGACGTTCGGTCAGCTCTTCGGGACTGAGCGCCGCATCGTCGGCCAACCACGCCCGCAGATCCTCGCTCACAACAGGACCTCCAGCGGTCGCAGTGTCTTGGGCAGACGGCTTCCAAGGAGTCCCGCATCTACCGACCGGGCGACCCGGGGGTCGGTCCACAACTCCACCGCAACCGGTACTCCGAGGGCCGCTTCGACATCTGGACGACGAAGCGGGCGCCCCCGTTCGGAAACGAGGATCACGCCGTCGGGTCTCGGGCCGACCATCGCGGCCCGAAGCGCGAGGTAACAGGGCCGGGTCACGAGGTAGCTCCTGTCGACCGCTTGGGCGATGGGCACCCCGGCTTGCCCGAGGCGACCAAGGTCGACGACCACATGGCGCGACTCGCTCGATATGACCTGCGCCAGGGCCCGCATCCGATCGGGCCGAGGAAGACATCCTCGAGCCTCGACCGAGAGGAGTGCGAGGTTCGAGGCGACGGTTCGTTCCAGTCGCGCGAGCGAGTCCGGGTGCGGCATATCGCTTCGCAGCCAGTCGGACAACGAACCGGCCGAGGGGTCACTTCCGAAGATGTGAGACTGGTCGCCTCGAAGATCGATCAGGACCGTGGGGCCCTGTTCTGCGAGCAACACCGACAACGCCGCCGCGGTCACAGAGGTTCCGACGCCACCTTTGGCGGCGTACAGGGCGGCGGCGATTCGAGGGCGGTTGGTAACGTCAGACCGGGGATGGGCCGAACGAGTCATGGATGGGCTCCTGGGTGGGGAGCGTTTCGCGTGTCATGCGACGAGGCGACCGAAGGCCGCAAGCGAGAGATCACGAGGTCTCGAAATGCACATTACCGGATATAAACGTACTTAGACGATCGGATTGGTGAATCTCCCCGAAACGATCTGGCCGTCGGGAATCGTCGACTCCGCTACCGTGTGTCGTCCACGGGGAGGTGTCTGCGTACCTGGTGGGCGCCCCCGCCTTCAAAGCGGGCGTGACGGGTGATCCTCGTCAGGCGGGTTCGATTCCCGTCCACCTCCGCCACCACCGTCACTCCGGAGATGAAAACGACGAAGGCCGGACCCCGTAGGGCCCGGCCTTCACATCCTGGGGATGTCGATTTAGGCGAGCGCAGCGCCGACGGTGTCGGTCATCAACGCAGCGACAAGATACGGATCGGCGTTGGCGTTCGGGCGACGATCCTCGATGTAGCCCTTCTTTTCCTGGGCGACCTGCCACGGGATTCGGATCGAAGCGCCGCGGTCGGAGACGCCGTAGCTGAACTCGTCGAAACGCTGGGTCTCGTGCGCACCGGTGAGGCGGTCCTCGATGCCGACGCCGTAGACGGCCAGGTGAGCTTCGGGCTTGCCGGGCTTACCGAGTGCCTCGCAGGCGGCGATGATGGCGTCGTAGTCTTCGCGCATCTTGGCGGTGGAGAAGTTGGTGTGCATTCCAGCACCGTTCCAGTCACCCTTCATGGGTTTGGCTTCGATGCTGACCTCGACGTTGTACTCCTCGGCCAGTCTGTATAAGAGGTAGCGGGCAATCCACAGGTGGTCGCCGACCTCGAGGGTGCCGGCCGGGCCGATCTGGAATTCCCACTGGCCGGGCATGACCTCGGCGTTGGTGCCACTGATCTTGAGACCGGCATCGATGCATGCCGTGGTGTGGCGCTCTACGAGCTCGCGCCCGAAGATCTTGACCGCGCCGACGCCGCAGTAGTAGGGACCCTGGGGACGGGGGTAGCCGTGCTCGGGGAAGCCGGCAGGCCAGCCGGTGACCGGATCGAGGAGGGTGTACTCCTGCTCCAGACCGAACCAGGCCTCCTGATCGCCATACTTTTCATGGGCTTCGCGGGCGTGTGCTCGAGTGTTGCTGGGGATCGGTGACATGTCGGCGGTGTGGAAGGTCTCACACATCACCAGAATGTTGTCGCCGCCACGGATGGGGTCGGGGCACTGGAAGACCGGCTTGAGGACGATGTCGGACTTGTCGCCCGGAGCCTGATTGGTCGAGGAGCCGTCATAGCCCCAGATGCCGGGCTCATCGCCATCGGCGAGGATCTTGGTCTTCGAACGGATCTCGGGGGTTGGTTCCGCCCCGTCGATCCACAGGTATTCAGCCCTGTAGGCCATGGTTTCTCCTTAGTGGAAGGTTCATGCGATTCAGCGCGCTGCGCCGTCACGAACGCACATATGCGTCGGCCGACCGCACTGTCAGCCGTTATCTGACCCCATGGAGTCAAACGCCAAACGAACCGTTTCACAATCGTTCGAATGTGAATGCCGTGTGAACGATCGCTGTTCGGAAGTGGTGGTGGACACCAAACCCCCGATAACAATTGAGGCGTGGACCCCCAGTATGACTATGTACTCAAAGCGGTGGAGGAACGACGGGTTCGCCTGATCCGCCTTTGGTTCACCGATGTGCTCGGTCAGCTTAAGTCCGTGGCCATCAGCCCCGCCGAGCTGGATGCCGCCTTTGAAGAGGGTGTGCACTTCGACGGCTCGGCCATCGACGGCTTCAGCCGAGTGCAGGAATCGGACGTCATCGCCAAACCCGACCCCAGTTCGTTCGAGCTGATGCCCTGGGCCGACGGCGGGTCAACCGCACGGATGTTCTGCGACATCATGAATCCGGACGAAACGCCATTCACCGGCGATCCCCGTCACGTGTTGCGGCGCAATCTGAAGGCCGCCGAGGCCGAAGGGTTCGGACTGTTTGCCGCCCCCGAGATGGAGTTCTTCTACTTCGCAGACGGCGATCCAAGCCACAGTCCCGAACTGCTGGATAGCGGTTCGTTCTTCGATCTCACCACCAGCGACGTCGCTTCCGATCTGCGACGCCGAACGATCACCGTGCTCGAGACGATGGGTATTCCGGTCGAGTATTCGTTCCACGAGGACTCGCCCAGCCAGCACGAGATCGATCTTCGCTACACCGACGCCCTCACCATGGCCGATCAGATCATGACCTTCCGTCTCGTCGTACGCGAACTGGCGATGGAACAGAACCGCTACGCCAGTTTCATGCCCAAGCCGATCGCCGGAATCCAGGGTTCGGGAATGCATCTGCACCTTTCGCTCTTTGGTGCCGACGGCAACGCCTTCCACGATCCCGATGCCAAGTACGGGCTGAGCGACGTCGGTCGGGCGTTCACCGCTGGGCTGCTTCGTCACGCCAGGGAGATCACGGCGGTCACGAACCAATTGGTGAACTCGTACAAGCGGCTCGTTAACGGCTTCGAAGCACCGGTCTGGATCAGCTGGGCCCAACAGAACCGCAGCGCGCTCATTCGAGTGCCCGTGACCCGTATGGACAAGCCAAGCTCCACCCGAATCGAGCTGCGTTCGCCCGACCCATCGTGCAATCCGTATCTGGCCTTCTCGGTCATCGTGGCCGCAGGGATGAAGGGCATCCGCGAGGGCTACGAACTACCGAAGGAACTCACTCAGAATCTTGCCGACCTCTCCCCCGCCGACGCCGCCGCACTCGGAGTCCAGTCCCTGCCGGCGTCTCTGGCCGAGGCCCTCGACGAAATGGAACGATCCGAGTTGGTACGAGAGGCGCTCGGCGAGCACATCTTCGAGTGGTTCCTTCGTAACAAGCGATCGGAATGGACCGACTACAAGGCGCACGTGAGCCCGTGGGAACTCCAGCGCTACCTCCCCTCCTGGTAGCTGGTCGATCGTGAGCCCTGAACATCCGATCTTTGCCGTACTGGCACGTCTGGACGGCGCCGGCCAACCGGTCGGGGCGGTCGACGTCGTCCGCACCCTGGCTCTCGCCGGTTACGGATGTGTCGAGATCGCTTCTACCGGAGATCTCGCATCCCGAAAACCCTCCACTGGTTGGGCCGGCGCAATCGTCACCGTGCCCGAGGATGAAGAGGCGGCAGCCACCGCCTGGGGATTTTGTCGAGATAGTCGCAAGTTGGACGATCCGGTCACTCCAACCCTGGTGCTCGTGAGCGGCTCTCGACTGTCCGATCTGGCCGATCGCCACGAACAGTTCGACGACTTTCTCATATCGCCGTTCCATCCGAGCGAACTGGAAGCTCGCATCGGCCACCTGCTGTGGCGATCCGGTCAGGCGCCCGGTCCCGAGATGGTCGAAATCGGGCCACTCGTGCTCAACCTCGAGACCTACCAGGCATCGCTGTCGAACCGTCCCTTGGACCTCACCTATATGGAGTACGAGTTGCTGAAGTACCTGGCGCTCAGTCCCGGGAAGGTGTTCAGCCGCGAGGTCCTACTCAACCGGGTGTGGGGGTACGAGTACTACGGCGGCGCCAGGACGGTCGATGTACACGTGCGACGGCTCCGAGCCAAGTTCGGCGAGGAGTTCGCCCACCTGATCCAGACCGTTCGATCAGTGGGTTACAAGCTGGATCAAACCCGCACCAGCTAAGGCACACTCTTCCGATGCAGTACTTCGCCTACGGGTCGAACATATTGATCTCCCAGATGGCCGAGCGTTGTCCCGAGGCAACTCCGGGCCATATCGGCACGCTGCCCGGCTGGCGTTTCCTCATCAACGAGCGGGGCGTAGCCACGATCACGCCCGATCCGGAGGCCCAGACGCTGGGGCTGCTGTGGCGGGTCGGTCCTGGCGACATCGTTGCGTTGGACGGCTACGAGGGTGTGGCCGAGGGTCGATACGAACGTCGCATCCTCGACGTCACACCGGAAGGGCATGAACCCGAACCCGTGATCGTGTACGTCGATCCCCGAACCGATTCGGGGCCACCCCGCGATGGTTATCTGGAGAAGATCCTCACGGGAGCCACCGCGTGTGGCCTGCCGGAGAGTTACGTCGACGCGCTACGGCGGTTCACCGACGACGACTAGCGGCCGGTGGTACTCCATTCTGTCGGATGGAACTTAACAGTAGCCAGGGAATCCCCGGTGCTGCTTGTTAAGTGATGAACACGGTTGCGACAGTCCGAAGCGAGTCGATCGGTCGAACCTTGTGTTTGATCGGGGGGATGTGTTCGCCACCAGCG
>CALGOA010000211.1 GCA_937958015.1 uncultured Acidimicrobiales bacterium
GTCGGAGATGCGCAGGTCAACTACGCAACCGGGCGGGCGGTGGTGCAGGTCGAGTCGAGCGCGCTTCTGGACGAGCAGTCGCTCGAAGCGTCGGTCCAGAAACTCGGCTACGAGATCGCACCCACCCCGAGCGCAATTATGGAAGCCGGGAGCAAGTCGGTAGCGGATCCGATCCAGTCGGCTGATGAACGTGACGAGGAGCACCAGCGTCAGTGGCGGCGGCGCTCTCTTCTGGCGGCACCGATTGCGCTGTTCATGGTGTCCACGATGTTGTTCCACGACTTCGCAATGGAAAATTCGTGGCTCCGTTGGATCCAGTTTGCACTGGCCCTGCCTGTCCAGCTCTACGTCGGTTGGCCTTTCCTCACCGGCGCAGTCCAGCGGGCTCGACACCTGGCCGCCAACATGGACACGCTGATCGCGATCGGCACACTTTCCGCCTTCAGCTTCAGCGTCTACCAACTTCTGACCGGGGGTATGGACCTCTACTTCGAGGCTGCGGTTGTCATCATCTTCTTCATCTGTCTCGGGCGTTATCTCGAAGCTCGAGCAAAGGGGCGGGCGGGTCGAGCGCTTCGGGCGTTGGCTGAGCTTGGTGCCAAAGAGGCACGAGTCGTTCACGATGGGGTCGAAACGATGGTTCCGGTCGAATCGATCGTCGTGGGCAATCTGTTGAAGGTTCGGCCCGGCGAGCGGGTTCCGGTAGACGGCCGGGTGATCGACGGAGCCAGTGCGATCGACGAGTCCATGCTGACCGGCGAGTCCATCCCGGTCGAAAAGCAGATCGGCGATCCGGTCACCGGTGCCACGGTGAACTCTTCCGGCGTGCTCACGATCGAAGCAACCCGTGTTGGGGCAGAAACCGCATTGGCTCAGATCGTCAAGATGGTCGAAGATGCCCAAACCGGCAAATCCGGCGCCCAACGCCTGGCCGATCGAATCGCTGCGGTATTCGTTCCCGTCGTTTTGGCGATAGCGCTGGTGACCTTCCTGGGATGGGCCGTGATTGGGAACAGCGTTAGTGATGGGGTCTACGCCGCTGTCGCGGTGCTGATCATCGCTTGCCCCTGTGCGCTCGGCCTCGCCACTCCGATGGCGATCATGGTGGGCACCGGTCGGGGGGCACAGCTGGGGATCTTGATCAAGTCCGTCGAGGTGCTCGAACGAACCGGACAGATCACCACCGTCGTGTTCGACAAGACCGGCACGTTGACCAAAGGTGCCATGGCTCTCACCGATGTTGTCCCGGCGCCGGGCACCGACGAGTTGGATCTGCTGGCCCGCGCCGGCGCGGTCGAAGCCGACAGTGAACACCCGATCGGGCAGGCGATCGTCGCCGCCGCTCGGGAGCGAACGGGAGAACCAGCGGCCGTCACGGATTTCAGCGTCATCGTCGGCCACGGCATCCGGGCCGACGTCGCCGGAGCCACGGTATGGGTTGGTCGCCGGGAGCTCGCCGAGACCGCCGGTCTCTTGCTAACCGACGACCTGGATCAGCAGGCCAAGGCCTTCGAGGAACAGGGTCGCACGGCGGTCTTTGCGGGATGGGACGGGCACATTCGCGGCGTGCTCGCCGTCGCCGACACCCTGAAAGAGGATGCGGCTGCCACGGTGTCAGCCCTACATGACCTGGGCCTTTCCGTCACGATGATCACCGGAGACAACGGTAGAACCGCCCGCCAGATCGCAGCCGAGGTCGGGATCGATCGGGTCATCGCAGAAGTCCTCCCGGATGAGAAACAGCACGAGGTCGCTCGACTGCAGTCAGCGGGTGAGGTTGTCGCCATGGTCGGCGACGGCATCAACGATGCACCCGCTCTGGTTCAAGCCGATCTCGGCGTCGCTATCGGAACCGGAACCGATGTGGCGATCGAATCCAGTGATCTCACGCTGATGCGTGGCGACCTGCGGAGCGTGGTCACCGCGATCGAGTTGTCCCGCCGGACCTACCGCACCATCGGCCAGAACCTGTTCTGGGCGTTCGGCTACAACACTGCAGCGATTCCCCTGGCCGCGGCCGGACTGTTGAACCCGCTCCTTGCTGGCGCCGCCATGGCCTTCAGTTCGGTCAGCGTTGTGGCCAACAGTCTTCGTCTCCGTCGATTCGCCGAATCACCGATCATCAAAGGAAGTCATTCATGACCGTTCATCAACTCTCGGTTCCCGATATCTCGTGCGATCACTGCAAGCAGGCGATTGAGGGTTCGGTCGGCGCCGTCGATGGTGTGTCCAAGGTGTTGGTCGACATCGCCGGCAAGAGTGTTCGGGTCGATGGGGGAGCGTTCGATGCCGTGGTCGCCGCAATCGACGACGCTGGCTTCGACGTCGCGCCGTCATGAAGATCGGAGTCCTGGGCGAGCGGTGCGGGGTGAGCACCAAGACCATCCGGTACTACGAGTCGATCGACCTTCTCGACGAACCCGAACGAACGCCGACCGGCTATCGCGACTACGGAGATGATGCGGTGGAGCGGCTGCAGTTCATCCGGGATGCGCAGGCGACCGGTCTCACCCTTGCTGAAATCTCCTCCGTCCTCGAGTTGAAGGGCGCCGGTGAGCGGTCCTGTGCCCACACCACGGCGTTGATCGAGGGGCACCTTTCCGCTATCGACGCTCAGATCGAGCAACTGACAGCGGCGCGGAAGGAGTTGGTGGCTTTGGCTCAGAGAGGGCGATCGCTCGACCCATCCACGTGCACCGACCCCAATCGATGTCAGGTGATCAGCGAGGCCCGCGAGCAGCCATGACACCCACGGGTGGTCACTGTGTGGGACGCTAGATCGCTCCATGTCATCCGATTCCCCCGAATATGAACCTGGCGATCCGCTGGGTTCGCTTCCCGATCTGAGCGACGAACCGCTCGACGCCGAGTGGCTTCGGCGCGGTCGTTTCGCCGAGGGTGAACCGGTGGGATTCATCCCGTACGACGACCGGATGCTCAATCCTCAGGTGATCCGGGTCGGTGACCGGGTGGAGGAACCGACCCCCGCTGGGCGACGTTCCGAGCCGGCCGAATCGCCCGAGCGGGTCACGGTGCCAGACGAGGCGCCGGTAAAACGAAAACGGCGCCGTCGTTGGCCTCGACTGGTCGGGCTCGTGATGCTTCTGTTCGTCCTGGTCGCCGGCGGCACCGGGCTTTATGTGAAGCGGCAGTTCGATGCGATCGAGCGGGTCGCCGTCTCGCCGCTTCTGTCGGCGCCCGGGGGGACCGGCACGAACTATCTGATCGTGGGCACCGATTCCCGCGCCAACCTCGATCCGAACGTTGAAAATGCGGCTGCCATCTTCGGCGATGGTTCGGTCGACTTTGGCGGGCAACGAACCGACACCATCCAGATCCTGCGCGTGAACAACGACGGAACCAAACACGTGCTGGCGTTACCTCGCGATCTCTACGTGCCCCTCGCCGACGGAGGCGAGAACCGGATCAACGCGGCGTTCGCCTTCGGTGGTGCCGACCTGTTGATCCGGACGATCGAGGGAAGCCTTGGGATTCCTATCCATCACTACGCCGAGGTTGACATGGCGGGGTTCATTGATCTGGTCGACACCGCCGGTGGGGTCACGATCAATTTCCCGCATCCCGCCTTCGATCAGAAGACCGGTCTGAGCGTGCCGGCGGGTCCGGTCCGACTCGACTCGGCCCAGGCACTGGCCTTTGTCCGGTCCCGTACCTACACCGAGGTGATCGATGGACGGAACGTCGTCGACCCTCGGGGTGACCTCGGTCGAGTGAAACGTCAACAGGAGTTCCTGCAGGCACTGGCCGCCGAACTTGAAAGTCCGGGGAGCCAGATCTCGCTTCTCACCGAACTCGACACGCAGGTGGGTTCGTTCCGGTTGGACGACTCGTTCAGCTTCACCGAGGCCGGTCGATTGGCCAACCAGATGCGAGGACTCGAACTCAACAGCGACTGGGACCTGGTGGTTTCCCACTTCACCACCAGCGCCGGCGCCCAGGTCCTCGCCCTCGACCGGGCGGCCTCCCAGCCAACACTCGACTTCTTCTCCAACTAACCCAAACCCGCCCGAACTGTCGTGTGTCGCCCTGAACCCGTCCGAACTGTCGGTATGGAGCGTTTCGGGAGCGTTGGGTAGCGCTGGTGTCACTTCGGGGGTGTTCTCGCTGTGAATCCGCCCGAACTGTCGTGGGTCGCGCTGAATCCGTCCGAACTGTCGGTATGGAGCGTTTCGGGAGCGTTGAGTCGCGCTTGCGTCACTTCGGGCGTGTTCTCGCCGTGAACCCGCTTGAACTGTCGTGGGCCGCCCTGAACCCGTCCGAACTGTCGGTATCGAGCGTTTCGGGAGCGTTGGGTAGCGCTTGCGTCGGTTCGGGGTGTTTAGTCCTTGCGGCCGACGAAGGCTAGTTGGATGCCGAGCCCGACCATCACGGCCCCGCCCGCTGCTCCGAGCCGTTCGAGACGCCGGGGTGAACTGGCGAACCACTGTCGCGCGGTTCCAGCGGCGATACCCCAGGCACTGTCGCAGATGAGGGCAACGACGACGAACACCAATCCAAGGAAGGCCATCTGCAGTCCGGCGGGCGCGCCGCCTCGTTCGACGAATTGGGGAAGGATGGCGGCAAAGAACACGATCGACTTCGGGTTGGCGAGCCCAACGATGAATCCGTCGGCGAGCACCGAAGCCTGTCGGCGGGGCTCCTCGGATGTTTCAAGCGCAGCCGACATCTGGCCACGATTGCGAATGGCCTGAATCCCGAGCCAAACGAGGTAGCCGGCTCCGACGAGTTTTATCGAGGTGAAGACGGCTGCCGATCGCTCCACCACGACACCGAGTCCCAGAGCGACCAACACGACCTGTGCGAACACACCGGCGGCGTTGCCCACAACGGTGAGAATTGCCGCTCGGCGGCCCAACGAAACCGCCCGGCTGATGACGAACATGACGCTCGGACCGGGGACGATGATCAGAGCAAACGAGAGCGCGGCGAATGCCGCAAGAGATCCGGGGGAAGGCACGTCCGTCAGTCTGGCGTCGACCATCTCGCCCGGGCAATTCAATTTCAACCATCGCTTCAGCGCCCCGAACCGACCAATCTGTGATCGAACCCGCCCGAAACGTCGGTAACTGAAGTTTTCGGGCGGCTTGGCGAGACGTTGCAGCGGTTCGGACGGGTGGCGCTGACCCAGATGGCTCAGGATCGAGCGTTCGTGTAGGTTGCCACCAGACGACTCCAAGGAGAATTGGTGGACACCGAAGCTGCACCTGCGACGTTCAAGACCGACCCTGAGCAGGTCGAATCCATGACCAGCTCTCGGCCGATTGGCCATGGAGCGGTGACGGCGTACGACTGGATCGCTCATCATGCGGCCCACCGCCCAACCCGTGAAGCGATTCGTGATCTGGGTTCGGATCGAAGCTTCACCTATGCCGAACTGGACTCTCGGATCGATGCGATGGCGGCCTATCTCTCATCGCTTGGAATCGGTCGGGGAGACCGGATCGGCGTCCTTGCTCACAACGGAGTCGAGTTTTTCGACATTCAGTTCGCCTGCGCCCGAATCGGCTCGATCTGCGTGTTGCTCAACTGGCGGCTGACCGTCACCGAACTCGAGTACATCCT
>CALGOA010000212.1 GCA_937958015.1 uncultured Acidimicrobiales bacterium
GGTCCACCCTCGTCATCCCTATGTCGGCGACCTCGTCTACACCGCCTTCAGCGGCAGTCACCAGGACGCCATCAAGAAGGGTTTCGATGCGATGGATGCCACCGGTCAAACCCTGTGGGAGGTTCCGTACCTTCCAATCGATCCAAAGGATGTTGGCCGCACCTACGAAGATGTGATCCGCGTCAACAGTCAGTCGGGCAAGGGCGGCGTCGCCTATCTGCTCAAAACCGAGCAGGAGTTGGACCTCCCCCGTCGGCTGCAGATCGAGTTCACGCGGGTCATTCAGCAGATCACTGACACCACGGGTAAGGAGGTCAGCGGCAACGAGATCTGGACCACCTTCCGCAACCACTACCTCGGCGCGTCGAAACCCTACGAACTGGTGTCGTTCAGTAGCTTCCAGAACGCTGCGGGCGAGGACCGCACCCGCCTCGCAGCCATCGTTCGGGTCGACGGCACCGAACTCGAGATCGATGGTGAAGGCGGGGGTTCGGTGGGAGCGTTCGCCTCGGCGCTTGCGGCCCACGCCGGCAAGGAAATCCGAGTCCTCGACTACCACGAACACGGCATCGGCTCAGGCACTGACGTCCAAGCCGTCAGCTACATGGAAATGCAGATCGGTGAGGACGTGCTCTGGGGTGTTGGGATGCACACCGACATCACCACGTCATCGCTGCGAGCGATCCTTAGCGCCGTGAACCAGGTCTCCAACTAGAGCCACACTCGGACAACTGAATCACGTGCGCAGCACGGCGGTCGGATTCGTCCGACCGCCGTTTGCCGTTCGAAGGTGCCGCGTCGTGGCGACAATCGTTCTGTCTGCTGGCGACCACATTCCGGCGTTCTGTCTGCTGGCGACTACGAGATTTGTGGTAGCCAGCAGAAATTTGGGGGTGGGTGGGGTTAGTGGCCGGGGAAGGTGCAGAGGGCGTGGACGTCGACGCCGGCGGAACGGAGGCGGCCAGAACCACCGAGGTCGGGCAGATCGACGATGGCGGCCAACGCCACGGTGGTCGCCTCGAGTTGGGTCATCAACTCCACTGCGGCCAGCGCAGTACCGCCGGTTGCGATCAGGTCGTCGACCACCAGCACCCGGTCTCCCGCCGTCAGGGAGTCGGTGTGTACTTCGATCGTGGCCGAGCCGTACTCGAGGTCGTAAGAACGTTCGATGGTCTCAGCGGGAAGTTTGCCCTTCTTACGAACGGGAATGAAGCCCGCCCCCAACCGATACGCCAGAGCGCCACCGAGGATGAACCCGCGCGCTTCGATCCCGGCCACGTGGGCCACCTGAAGGTCGGCGAACGCTTCGGTGAACTGATCGATGGCCAGAGCGAAACCATCTGAATCGTTGAACAGAGTGGTGAGGTCCCGGAACAGGATTCCTTCTTCCGGGAAGTCAGGGATCGTTCGGATGTAGTTGGTGATGCTCATCTCAGGTTTAGAGAACCGGTTCGTCCCAGGCATCGGCCAACCCGTGGTTGACGTCCTGGAGGCCCTCAGCTGATCTTGCGTTTGCGATGAACTGGTTCAGCTTCGTTGCATCCTTGATACCGGGACGCTTTTCCACGCCGGAGGCAACATCTACGCCCCAGGGCCGGACGGTTTCGATGGCATCCAGCACATTGTCGGGGTTCAGACCGCCGGCAAGGATGTAATCGCGGTCGATCGGGTTGTGCCGCAGTATTTCCCAGTCGAAGGTCTCCCCCGAGCCGGGCGAAGCCGCATCGATTAGGAAACGAACCTTTCCGAAGGCTTCGTGTTCCAACATCGCCCGAGATCCAGCAGGGACCGCTCGAATCACGCTTGGGACCCGCTCGGCGATCCATTGGGTCTCTTCCGGGCTCTCGTTGCCGTGGAGCTGTACAACCCGAATACCGGTGCGGTTCGTGATGTCTACCACCCGCTCTCGAGCCTCGTTTCTGAACACGCCAACGCTTAATGTGGACGCAGGTAACCGCTCCACGATGGATCGGACCCGACCCGGTGTGACCTGGCGGGGCGAGGGAGCGAAGACGAAACCGACGGCATCGGCACCAAGCCCGGCAGCGAGCAGCGCGTCCTCAGCATTGGTCATCCCGCAGATCTTGATGAACAACGAACTCAGCTCCCGGCTCCCACGCTCCGCCTTCAGTCTACTACTGAGTCCGGCGGCGACGGCGTACGATTCGTTGTGTGCCTGTGACCTACCTCGACAACATTCTCGAGTTCCACCGCGAGCGCGCCCGCGCCGACGAACGGTCCGAGGCTTGGCTACACGAAGCGATCACCTCTCGCATGGCGTCCGACCCCGTTGGCTCGGTCCCTCGCGGGTTCGCTGCGGCGCTGGCCGGACCGGGACTTTCGGTCATCAGCGAGATCAAACGACGCAGCCCTTCCAAGGGGGATCTGCTCGTCGGCCTCGAACCCGAGGAACTCGCCAATGACTACCGGCGGGGCGGTGCGGCTGCGCTGTCGGTCCTCACCGACGAGCAGCACTTTGGCGGCTCGGTGATGGACCTTGTCACCGCACGCGCCGCGGTCGATCTGCCGATCATTCGCAAAGACTTCACCGTCGACCGCCGTGACATTCTGGATGCCCGTCTGATGGGTGCCGACTGCGTGTTGTTGATCGTGGCAGCGCTCAACGACGACGAACTGGTCGACTTCACAACACTCGCCGCCGAGATCGGTATCGACGCACTGGTCGAGACCCACGACGAGGCCGAGGTCGAGCGAGCGCTTGCGGCCGGGGCCACCCTGATCGGAGTCAACCAGCGGGACCTACTGACGTTCGAGGTCGACACCGACCGCGCCGTCCGAGTTCGGGCCGCGATCCCCGACACGGCCATTGCCGTGGCCGAGAGCGGCGTACGCGGGCCCGACGACGCAGCAACCCTGGCCGCCGCCGGATATCACGCAGTACTGGTCGGCGAGTCGCTCGTTACCAACGCCGATCCCGCCCGTGCCGTGGCCGATCTGATCGATGCTGGCTCAGTCGCCTAACGCCGCGTCCACGGGCACCGAGATCGTCGCGGGGCCACCGGCAACATCGACTTCCCCCGCATCGAGAGCGGACCGCTTCAACGAGGCGAGCGCAAGCCAACCGTCGGAGACGGCGACGACGCTGGTGACGGTGCCCTGATCATCACCGACCGCATCTCCGACCATCGGCACCGGTCCGAGACCGCAGAGCACCCGGACCTGCCGAGGGGTGTTGTTGCCCCGGCTGTCGATGCGGGCCACGAGTTCCTGGCCGGTGTAACAACCCTTGGTGAAATCAGCGGACATGTCGACCACCCCAAGTTCGGCCGGGATCGTCTTGTCATCCCACTCCTGAGGGCCCGGGATTCCGGCGGCGATACGTAGAGCCTCCACCAAACCAGAATCCTCGGGATCGCCGTGTTCGGACTGGGCCGAGCCGAACAGATCAACACCCTCGAGCGAGGGCCAGGCCAGAGGCACCGCCCACAACAGCCCCTGCCGAACGGCTTCGGTCTCGAGCGGTTCCGATGAACGAAGCGAAATCACCGATTCGGTGGTCAGGATCATGTCGGCCTTGGTCCCCAGCTTGAAGCGTTCGAGCCGAGCCAGGATGTCCGCCCCGGGGCCCTGATCGGCGATCAGAGCGAACGATTCATCACCGGTTCGCACCACCCGAAACCACCCGACCAGGTGACCCTGGGGCTGAAGGAGCAGGGAATACTTTGTCTGTCCGACCTGCAGCGACTGCACGTTCTGGGAGAGCTGGCCCTGCAGGTAACTCTCGGCCTGCGGTCCGGCGACCGAGATCACATCGAGTGAGCGCCGATCGGCCACGGCAAAGGGCGTAGGAATAGGCGGGGTGAGACATCTCCAGAGGGACACGTATGCCAGTATGCTCCCGGCCGCGCCTTTTCCCGGCGGACACCCATCGATGCTGTTTCCCACCTTCACGTTCGGAGTCTTTTTCCTCTTCGTCACGCTCGGCCATGCGGCCGTCCGGCGTTCGATGCTGCTCTGGAAGCCGTTCATGCTGGCGGCCTCGTTTCTGTTCTACGGATGGTTCGACGCCCGTCTCACGTTGCTTCTGGCCGGTTCGATTCTGTTCAACTGGATCGTCGGCAACGCCATCGGCGCCAACGAAGACCGGCCGCGGGAGTTGGTGGCCGCAGGTGTCATCGCCAACCTGGGTGTCCTCGGCTTCTTTAAGTACTTCCTGTTCTTCACCGACTCGTTCACGTCGGTCCTGGGACGGGACGGACCGGCGATTGCGATCCTCCTGCCGATCGGCATCTCGTTCTTCACGTTCCAGGGGATCAGTTATCTGGTCGACATTCATCGACGCCAGATCGAACCCCATGCGCTTCTTGACGTGGCCCTCTACCTGGCGTTCTTCCCGCAGTTGGTGGCCGGTCCCATCGTTCGAGCCACCGAGTTCCTGCCCCAGCTCCAGCGCCGGTCCATCCGCTCCACCGTTGCGTCGGGCGAAGCCGCCTGGATGGTGGGACGGGGTCTGTTCAAGAAGGTGGTCGTCGCCAACTACCTCGCCCAATCGGTTGTGGACCCGGTCTTCGACGCTCCCAACCGGGCCTCACAGCTCGAACTGATCACCGCGTTCTACGCATATGCGGTGCAGATCTACGCCGACTTCAGCGGCTACACCGACATCGCCATCGGCATCGCCCTACTTCTCGGGTTCGACTTCCCCAAGAACTTCGATTCCCCCTACCGATCGCTTTCGGTCACCGAGTTCTGGCAGCGATGGCACATGACCCTGTCGCGCTGGTTGCGGGACTACCTCTACATCCCCCTCGGCGGCAATCGGGCCGGGAAACTCCTCACCTATCGCAATCTCCTCATCACGATGCTCCTGGGCGGGTTGTGGCACGGCGCAGCATGGAACTTCGTCGCCTGGGGTGCGATTCACGGCGCCTGGCTGATGTTGGAGCGGGCCACCGGCGGTTTCCGAATGCCGGCGGTGCTGCGATGGATCGTCACCTTCCACGTGGTCGGCATCGCCTGGGTGCTCTTCCGCGCACCCACCTTCGGACACGCTCAGGAGTTCTTCACCGGCCTGGTCACCGCGGACTTCGGCCTTGAAAGCATGAACTATGTGGCGTGGGCGCTTGTGATCGCCGCTATCGCCCTCCAACTCCAGCCGATGGGGCAGGGCCGCGATCTGCTCGAACGATTCTGCAAATGGGATCCCCTCGTCCAGGGCGCAGCCCTCGCCTGTTTTGTCCTCGTGATCACCGCGGTAAGCCCACCCGGCGTCCAGCCCTTCATCTATTTTCAGTTCTGATGCGTTCGAACCTCTCCCACCCCCTGCGCCCCGTCGCCGGCCCGCCTGCAGTTCGAACCGCAGCCCCCGAACCACTCACCACGACAAAACGGTTCGATTCGTTCCGCACCCTCCTCGGGACGCTGCTGTTTCTCGTGTTGTCGGTGTTCCTGTCGTCCGCGTCGCTAGTGGAGATCGCCGAACGAATGGAATTCGGACCCGAACGCGACCGGTGGCTCAATGCGGCCACGATCGTGCACGAAGCGAGCGGCAACCTGTACCTCGATCGGCCCGGAGACTGGATTCGGGAAGTCGTGGACTACCAACGCGGCCCCGGGGTTGAGGGGCCGAACGACGGAGTGGTCATCGGTGATCTGGCGGCCGGAGACCAACTCATCTCCACAAGCGATGCCGAAACTGCGGAAGCGGACACACCGGCAGAAACCGAAGCCCCCGATTCCGACCCCGTGGCCTTCGATGACACCGACGACCCTGCCGTGGAACCCTCGGTCGACGCCACCGGGGAGGACGCGGGAGATGATGTTCCGGAGGCCTCCGCCGAACCTGCTCCCGCGCCACCGCAGCTGCGCGAAATCACCGAGGAGCAACCGTTGCGCATGTGGTTGGGGGGCGACAGCCTGGGCCAGTTCATGGCCGCCCACATCGCTTACCGGATCGCTCCGCCGGAACGTTCCGACATCGCGATCGACTATCACATCTCCACCGGACTGGCTCGCCCCGACTACTTCGACTGGCCGGCGCACCTGACGTCGGTCATTTCCGAGGAGGATCGGCCCGAAGCGCTCGTCTTCATGGTGGGCGGAAACGACGATCAGGCGATGCGGCTTCAAGCGACGCGCCTGGAGCCCATGACACCGGAATGGTTGGAGGAGTACAGCCGAAGGGTTGGGCTTCTCATGGACGTCACCGCCTATTCCGACACCAGGTTGTTCTGGGTATTGCTTCCTCCGATGGACGAGGACCGGCGCGAGATCATCTCGAACCAGATCAACGACATCGTCAAACTGGAGGCCGGCTCGCGCCCGTGGGTGACGCTCGTCGAGATCGACGACCTGTTCGTCGATTCCAATGGAAATTTCTCACGTTTCATCGACGATGCAGATGGCGTCCAGCAGTTGGCTCGGCAACAGGACGGCGTTCACATCACCGAGGTGTCCAGCCGTTGGGTTGCGGATCGGGTCTGGGCCGAGGTGACCGCATTGTGGCCAACCGCGGACCCGAACCTTGATTCAATCGAGCCCGCGGCCGAGCCAGAGGTCTCCCCCGACGAGTAACGGTTCGTGGTCTAGGAAGCGGGGGACGACCCGTTGCGGGCGGCCCGTATGTGGTTGGCGGCCGCAACCGAGGCAAGCAATGCCCGGGCCTTGTTCTGACACTCAAGATCCTCAAGTTCAGGATCCGAGTCTGCCACCACGCCGGCACCGGCCTGAACCGACGCCATACCGTCAGAACACACCATGGTCCTGATGGTGATAGCGGTGTCGAACGTGCCGTTGAATCCGAAGTACCCGACGACGCCTGAGTAAGGGCCCCGCTTCATCGGCTCCAGTTCGTCGATGATCTCCATAGCCCGAACCTTGGGAGC
>CALGOA010000213.1 GCA_937958015.1 uncultured Acidimicrobiales bacterium
GAGCGGTCGACGCGACCCCGCCCTTGACGAGTTGCGGCACCGGGTTCACAGCTCGCTGATCGAAGAGCTCGGCCCGATCCTCTATGACAAGCGCCTGAGTGAGGACGAGCTTCGCAAGAAGGTCCACGAGGCCCTGCACAACGCGCTGGCCATGGAGCGGACACCCCTGTCTGCGGCCGACAAAGCCCAGCTCATCCAGGACGTCTCCGATGACATCCTCGGGTACGGCCCGATCGACACGTTGCTCCGAGACGACGATGTCTCCGAAATCATGTGCAACGGTCCCAAGAGCATCTACGTGGAAAAGAGCGGCAAGCTCACCCTCTCCGAGGTTTCCTTCGTCGACGAACTGCACCTTCGCCGCATCATCGACAAGATCGTGGCTCAGATCGGTCGCCGCATCGATGAGTCCTCACCGCTGTGTGACGCCCGTCTGCCCGACGGCTCCCGTGTGAACGCCGTGATCTCGCCTCTGGCCGTTGGTGGACCCTTCCTGACCATCCGGAAGTTCGCAGCCGACCCGCTGCGAATCGACGACCTGATCCGCTTTGGAACCCTGAGCGTTCACTCGGCCCGGTTCCTGCAGGCCTGCATCGTTGGCAAGCTCAACGTCATCGTCGCCGGCGGTACCGGGACCGGTAAGACGACAACCCTGAACGTGTTGTCCTCGTTCATTCCTTCCGACGAACGCATCATCACCGTCGAGGACGCCAAGGAACTCCAGCTTCACCAGGACCACGTCCTGTCGCTCGAGACCCGACCCGCCAACGTTGAAGGCAAAGGCGAGGTCAGCATTCGTGACCTCGTGAAGAACACCCTCCGTATGCGTCCCGACCGCATCGTCGTCGGCGAGTGCCGCTCCGGTGAGGCTTTGGACATGCTCCAGGCCATGAACACCGGTCACGATGGTTCGTTGACCACACTTCACGCAAACAACCCTCGAGACACCCTCTCCCGTCTGGAGACCCTGGTGCTGATGGCGGGTTATGACCTTCCCGTGCGGGCCATTCGTGAACAGATCGCCTCGGCGGTCGACATGATCGTGCAGCTGCAGCGTCTTCGTGACGGCTCCCGCCGCATCACCCACATCACCGAGGTCGCCGGCATGGAGGGTGAGGTCGTCACACTCCAGGACGTCTTCCTCTTCGACTTCTCCGCCGGCGTCGACGAGCAGGGTCGCTTCAAGGGTCAGCTCAAGTCGACCGGCGTCCGACCGAAGTTCGCTCAGAAACTGGCCGACCACGGCATCCGTCTCGGCCCAGAAATGTTCAGCCCGAACGGCGGCGAGGCCGCTGCCGCTCCGACCCGAGGTCGACGATGACATTCTCGTTCCGAACCCTTCGGGCGCTCTGCGGGGCAGCCCTGGGAGTAGTGATGCTGCTGGGCGTCATGGTTGGGTTGACACCCGCCTTTGCCCAGGACAGCGAACCGCAATTCCTCGTTGTGCACGAGGTGGACGCCCGGGAGAACCCGGTCGAGCTCACCGTGCTCAGCGGCTCCTACAACGTCGACCGTGATGACGTAGTCCTCACCGCCGAGGGCGAATCCGTCTCGGCCACGAGCGTTCGTTCGGCGATCGAGAATGGCGATGCGGTCGAGATCGTGTTCGTCCTCGAGGCCAACGCGAAGTTGTCCCGTGCCGATCAGTTCGAAAAGACCAAGGAGCAGGTTGCAACTCTGATCGAACGCCTGCCAGCTGGTGTTTCGGTTGGTGTGGTTGCGGCGGGAAGTCGTGACCAGATCCAAGCCGAGATGAGCAGTGACCTCGATGCGGTCGCCCGCTCGGTTCGAGCCATGAACCCGTCGAACGGCTCAGCGGTCCTGAACGGTATGCGTCGAGGCGCCGACCTCTTCTCCGATGAGGCCGAAACCCATCGAACCATGATCGTGACGTCGGCCTTCTCCGACGAGTTGTCCGTCACCACGCCGATCGCAGTTCGCTCGGAACTGGTTCGACGCAATGTCCAGGTCCTCGGCGCCCTCTACCAGGGCGACGCCGGCGGAGTCATCGGCGAACGCCGGCTCGGTTCCATGGCCAACGTCACCGGTGGCGCACTCTTCGACGCCACCAACTCCACCGAATTCGAATCGGCCATCAACCTTGCGGTTGGTATTGGCTCGGATCGACTGATCGTCGCCTACGACGGCCAAGTCGAACTGACCGAACGTGGTGACCTCACCATGCAGATCGGTAGCACCAGCGTTTCGATTTCGTACGGTGGCGGTCGCCTGACCGACAAGCCGCTGTCGCTGACCCCCGTCCTCGACCCCGAACCCTCGCCGCTGGACTTCCTGCGATCGGGTACCGGGCTGGCTATCACCATTGGACTTACCGCCGTTGGCATGCTGGCCGCGGTGTGGTCGCTCGGCAACATCTTCGCCGGAGGCGAGAGCACGCTCGAGGGCATGCTGCGCCGCTATTCCGGTGAGGAGGGTGAGGCTCTCGACGAAGAAGAAACCGCCATTGTTCAGACCGCCCTTGTGAAGAAGGCGGTTGAACTCACCGAATCATTCGCTGAAGACCGCGGCTTCCTCGCCCGGGTCGAGGAGATCCTCGAGCAGGCCCGCCTGCCGCTGCGTGCCGGTGAAGCGATGGGTATCTTCGGCATGGCCACCGTCGCCGGATTCGGCCTCGGTTTCGTCTTCACCGGCTCGGTCATCCGCGGCCTGGTCGTCGCCGCAGTCGCAGGGTTCGCTCTTTCAAGCGGCGTTCAGTTCAAGGCCCGCAAGCGGGTCAAGAAGTTCGAAGCTCAGCTTCCGGACATGCTGCAGCTGCTCGCCGGTACTCTTCGCGCCGGTTACTCGTTGCCCCAGGGCCTCGAGGCCGTCTCACATGAGATCTCTGAACCGATGGGTTACGAACTGACCCGAGCCATGACCGAGGCCCGTCTTGGTCGTGAGATCGAGGAAGCCCTCGGCGGTATCGCAGAACGTCTGGACTCGCCCGACTTTGCCTGGGCCGTCATGGCCATCAGCATCCAGCGCGAGGTTGGCGGCAACTTGAACGAACTCCTCATGACCGTTTCCGACACGATGGTTGCCCGTGAACGCCTGGCCGGCGAAGTACGGGCCCTCACCGCTGAAGGAAAACTGTCCGCAGCGATCCTGGGTGGTCTTCCACCGCTGCTCGGCTTCGTTATGTGGATCATGAACCCCTCGTACATCGAGGGCTTGTTCACCAAGGGTCTTGGGCAGATCATGCTGGTTGCCGGAGTCATCTCCGGTGGTATCGGTCTGGCTTGGATGAGAAAGGTCATCACGATCAATGTTTGAGATTCTCACCACCATCCATCCTGCGGTCTACGTCAGCGGCATCGCCATGGCGATCGGCCTCCTGGTCTTCGCTGTTGTCGGCGGTCTCGAAGAACGGGCTGCGGTCCGGGACACCCTTCGCCAGCTCGACGACTACGAGGTCGAGAGCATTCGCGATCAGGAACTCCTCGCACCGCTCTCCGAGCGTGTTGCGGCTCCGTTCGTCGCCCTGCTCGGTCGCTTCGGTGGGCGTTTCAACCCGCCCGAGTACGTCGAGTCCGTTCGTCGCAAGCACCTTCAGGCCGGTATCACCGACCCCGACAAGGTGGAACGTTTCCTCGCCCTTCGAGTGTTGGGGTTCGTCTTCATTCCGGTGTGGCTCATCATCATGCTGGTCTGGAATCCGCTGGCACTGGGCGGCCTGCTGCAGCTCGCTGCCGTCGCTCTCGGTGTCATGATCGGTGCCCTCGGCCCGTCCAATGCGCTGAACAAGCGGGTCGACGCCCGTCAGATCGCTATCACCCGTCAGCTGCCTGACACGCTGGACCTTCTTGTCATCTCGGTTGAAGCCGGTCTCGGATTCGAGCAGGCACTTGATCGAGTCATCAACAACGTGCCCGGTGAACTCTCCGATGAGTTTGCCCGGGTGCTCGGTGAAAGCCGGGCCGGCTCATCACGCTCCGATGCGCTCCGTGCCATGGACGAACGTGTTGACGTTCCCGAGATCCGTTCGTTCGTCATGTCGATGATCCAGGCCGACACCTTCGGTGTCAGCATCGGTCGGGTACTGCGAAGCCAGTCTGACGAGATGCGGATCAAGCGTCGTCAGAAGGCACAGGAAACGGCTCAGAAGGCTCCGGTCAAGATGATGATCCCGATGGTGTTCTGCATCTTCCCGGCTCTCTTCGTCGTGGTTCTTGGACCCGCCATCCTGAGCATCATGGAGAACTTCTCCTAAGGTCCCGGGTCAGGTTCGATCGGACTCGACATGAGCGAAGTTGAAACGAGCGCCGAACGCGGCATGACCCTTCGAGTGGCCCTGGCGCTGTTTGTCGGTGCCATCGGATTTCTGATCGGTCGGCGGGTGCTTGGTGACAATTCGTTTCTGACCCACTACGCCACCGGCGCCCTGATCCTCGATCAGGGATCGGTCCCCACCAGCGATCCCTACAGCTTCACCGCCAACGGTGAGCCGTGGGTCGTCCAGAGTTGGTTGGCCAGCGTTCTGTACGCGGGCGTCGATCAGATTCTCGGCGGGTTCGGCATCCGATTGCTCAACGGCCTCCTGGCGGGCGCCGCCGCAGCGGGTGTCTGGGCCCTCACCAGCCGTCGAAACGCAAATGTCTTTGTCCCCCTTGGACTCACGAGCATCGTCGTGGTGATCGGTGCATCGATGTGGTCGGCCCGACCATTGCTATTCGGACTGCTCGGCATCGTGCTCGTTCTGGCAGTGCTGGAGGGCTTGATCAAACCGGTCTGGCTCCTGCCCGTGATGTGGATCTGGGTCAACACCCACGGATCGTTCCCGCTCGCCGGTGTTCTGGTCGGCACGATTCTGGTCGGCGAATGGTTGGACGATCGTCGCTTTCCGATCGAAACCGCTCGGGTGCTGGGCTGGGTGACAGCCGGGACACTGCTCGGTGCGATCAATCCGCTCGGGCCCCGTCTGTTGTGGTTCCCGGTTCAACTGCTGCGCCGGGGTGAGGCGCTGGAAAACGTCGTCGAGTGGCGCCCGTTCCAGCTGCAGGGTTTGACCGCCTGGGTCTTCGCCGGTCTGCTGGTCGCATTCGTGATCTCAATCGTCCAGCGGGTGGAGTGGCGAGCGATCGTGCCCGGCGTGGTCTTCACACTTGCGGCCATGCTGGCGATTCGAAACATCGTGGTGGCCAGCGTGATCCTGGCGGTTGTCTCGGCACCGAACCTCGTTGTCGGATACGGGCAACTGCGCCTCACCGACCGCGGGCCGGTGCCCCGTATTCTCGGCGTCGGGTCTGTCTGTCTGCTGCTCCTGGCGGCGTTCTCGGCCGCCAGCGCATCGATCGATCTGGAGTCCTACCCGGTGGCCGAGATCGATCTGCTTGAGGATGACGGACTTCTGGAGCCTGACAAACGACTACTTCACGCCGAGGTTGTTGGTAAC
>CALGOA010000214.1 GCA_937958015.1 uncultured Acidimicrobiales bacterium
CGATCGATCAACTAGCGGTCAGGGTCGGTGGCAGTCAGATCTTGTCGTCGGTCTCTCTCACCGTCCCCTCCGGTGAGGTCCACGCGGTGATGGGCCCAAACGGCGCCGGCAAGAGCACGCTGTCGAATGCGATCATGGGCCGGGCCGGCTACGAGGTCACGGGCGGATCGCTCCGTCTCGACGGACAGGATCTGTTAGCGATGGAGACGTGGGAGCGGGCCCAGGCCGGACTGTTCTATGCGATGCAGGCCCCCACCGAGGTCCCGGGCGTCAGCATGTTCGACATGTTGACCGCCTCCCTGAACGCCACCGGTGCCGACGCTGGTGACCTTCAGGCCAGCCTGAATTCCGAAGCCGCAACGATCGGATTCGACACCGCCCTCCTCGAACGTTCTCTGAACGTCGATCTGAGTGGTGGCGAGAAGAAGCGATCCGAGACCATCCAGATGTCGGTGCTTCATCCCAAGATCGCTCTGATCGACGAACTCGATTCGGGTCTCGACGTCGATGGTCTGCGCACCGTCGCTCGGCGGGTCGAGCAGCTCACCAACGAGGGCCTTGGGGTTCTTGTGATCACCCACTTTCCCCGATTGCTTCACGAACTCAACGCCGATCGCGTGCATGTGCTCGCTCAGGGCCGAATCGTGACCAGCGGGGGCCCCGAACTGGCAACCGAGTTGGAGCAGACCGGTTACGGCGCCTATGTCGAGGAATCGGCCGCAGCCCCGAAGGCGGGCGGGGGACTGGACGACCTCTTCTCTATGTAGTCGTGTTCTCCATGTAGTTGTGTCCTCCACGTAGTTGTGCCCCGGCGGAGAATTCTCAGGCGGTGACCGGCTGCAGCAGCGGTGCAATGATCGATGCGGTGCGCAGTTGAATTGCGTCGGTCACCACGGGTGTGTCGAACACGCCCGCCCGTCGCGCCGCCGCGGTGGGGAAGTCGACCAGTGCAAGAATCGCATCCAGTGGGTTGATGTTGCGCTCCTCGGCAACGCGATTGGTGATGTCGGCCAGCCGCTGATTCTGCTCGGCCACAGCCAAACGGACGTCGGTGGGCCAGTCGTTCGAAATGAGATCCTCGGTTCGGAATTTGAGCAGAAGTGCCGACCCGACCGGGTCCGAAACGATCCAATCAAAAAGAGCCCCGACCGACCGCGTGGCGAGGTCCGCCGACGCAGCGTTTTGGGCACCAAATTCGAGCGCGTCATGGAAGCTGGAAAGCGTCCGAACCCACAACGCCCCGAGAAGGTGTTTTCGGCTCGGGAAACGGTGGTACACCGACCCGCTGGGCGCGCCGAGCCGAGCCGCGACCGCGGCAACCGACGCACCGTCCAGGCCGGCGGCCGCAACCTCCGCTGCCATTGCGTCGAGGATCATCGAGTCGGAGTACTTCGTCGGGCGCGCCATGATCGAAGCCTAGCTAGCGAGAGCTCTCTAGAACGGGACGGTCGGGCCGACAATTTCTAGAGAAGTGTCTCTAGTACGCGGCGAAGAAAGAGAGAAAGTGCTCTAAAACGTCGTGGTCTGTGTTGAAGCAGCAACACAATTAGTAGTTCTAAACCGCTCTCCGTATGTGCCGATCTCTCTAAGGACGATCCGCAGCCTGATCAGCTGCGGACACCTTGGAGGAAATTCACTTGTTAACAGCGGGCGTACAACATGTGGCACGACGGATTGGAGCGCTCGGCGGAGCGTTCCTTCTCGCCGTTGCCGTCCTGACCGGCATACCGCTGGCCACCGACGCACAGCCAGCGCTGGCCCAGACCTGCGTCCCCGGCACCACTGCGGTGCCGATCACGTGGGGTTCCAGCGGCACCGGCTTTGTTTGGCAGAACAACGCCGCCAACAGCGTGTCCGGCGCGAGCAACACCTACGCCCTCGGCGGCACCGGCCAGAACATGACCGTGAGTTATGTCGATCTGGATGCCCGCAACGCTGACACCAACGCCCCGCTCGATGGGCCACTCGGCAACACCTTCAAGACCCAGACCGACGGAATCTACGGGGCGCCGTATCTGACGCTGGTGAACACTTCGCTAACCTCCGCCGAGGTTGTTGCGTGGAGCTTCACCTTCGACAAGCCGGTGCTCGTCGAGAACTTCCAGATCTCCGACATCGACTGGCATGGCTTCCGACGAGCCCAGCAACCCGCTCCTTCATTCGAGGACGAGCTGACTGTCCTCGCCATCCGCGGACCGAACACGGTCAACTACACCGCCACCCCCGGCACCGACGTCTTGCAGACCGGCAACGTGTTCCTCGCCAACCGCAACGGCGGCTACGACTCGCCCTACCCCAACTCGAACACCACCGGCGGCCGCAATCCGGGTGACCCCGAAGGTCGAATCACGATCAACTCGAACCAACCGGTTACCGAGATCACCTTCGACTACTCCAACGGACCGAACGACGCAATTCAGGATGCGCTCGATCCGAACGGTCAGCCGAACCCGCCGATCCCGCCGAACTCTCCGGGCGTCTCCGACAGCCACGCAATCGCCATCAACAACTTCACCGTCTGTGTTGGTAACCGAACCCTCGGCGACACCGTGTGGGCCGACGTCGACAACGATGGCATCATCGACACCAACGAGCCGTTGCTTGCCGGTGTTCCTGTCGAACTCGTCGACACCAACGGCGCAGTCATCGAAACCACGACGACCGACGCCTCCGGCAACTACACCTTCACGCAACTCATCCCGTTCGACTGGACCGTTCGAGTCACCCCGCCGGCCGGTTACAGCGCCGGGTTCGATCGCGACGGTGGCGCCGACGGGACCGCAACCGTTCCCGAGGCCGACCTCACCGCCGGCAACGTCGCCGATGCCGACTTCGGTCTCGTGCCCGACCCCGGCACCGTTTCGGGTCGGGTCTTCGAGGACTACAACAATAACGGCACCTTCGATTCTGGCCAGGGTGAGATCGGCATCGCTGGAGTCTCGCTCAGCCTGATCGGTACCGATCTCGGTGGCAGCCCCATCAACCTCACCACGACCACCGCAGCCGACGGCCAGTACACCTTCACC
>CALGOA010000215.1 GCA_937958015.1 uncultured Acidimicrobiales bacterium
TCAGCCAGCGCCCGGTCCCCGATACTGCTTGAAGCCCCGATTGCGGGCCTCCAGTGGGGTGTCGGGGCCAAACGTGGCGAAGGTTCCAGCGGCCTGGAGTTCGTCCATGATCGACTCGTCGATCAGTTCATCGACGTCGTAGAAGACAAGCGAGCGTTTGTCGCCCACGTAACGGTGATGTGCGAAGTTCGTCGGTCGTTCCATGCCCCAGAGACTGTACTGCCTGCCTGCGCTCGCGGTATCTCTTGCCTGCGCTCGCCTCGGGCTCTGCGTGGCGAACGCGTTCTTGGTTCTGAACGTTCGCTGGGCTCAATGATCACTGAGTGGGTCGGGTCGCTTCGGCCAGTTTGGCACGGAGCTGGTTTGGGTTTTGTGTGCTGGTGCGGCGTGGCGAACGCGCCCGAAGTGATGTGTGGGGCGGTGAACCCGCCTGAACTGTTCGATTTGGTTGTTTCGGGGTTGTTGATCGCGTTGTTGGTCAGTTGGAGCGGGTTAGTCGAGTTCGTTTGATGGGTCGGTGGGGTCGATGGCTGCGGTGGTGTCGATGCCGAGTTCGGCGAGGTCCTTCTGCACCACGTCGGGTTCCTCCACGTGAACCGCGCCCATGAACTGGAAGTACGCAAGATGTGCGTCGAGCACTTGGCGTGCGTGGTCCACCGAAATGGGGAGTCGGGTGATCGCCGCTCGTTCCATCACATAGGCCAACGCGTCGGCGTCGTTGAAAACCAATGGTCCGTCGGGGTCACCGTCGGGAGTGAAATGGTGGGCCTGAATCCACTCCAGGTGCAGTCGCAGGGCACGTCGAAGGTCGTCGTAGGAAAGGCTGGCGGTGACCTCGTCGGGTAACGCTTCGGCGCAGAAGTCAATGCTCTCCATCACGTCGTAGACGATCTGGTTGGGCATCGCCGCGGTCTTCGCGACGCCGCCGCCGACAGCCACGAGAGCGATGGCGACCACGATGACCGCACCGACGAGAAGGATCACGTATTCCATGTTCGGACCAGCCTACGAGGAGGTGTCAGAGCAGGGCGCGGAGGCTGCCGATGACCGCGTCGGCTCGGGCCGCGTCGGGCCAGGCGGAATGAACGTGACCCCAAGGGCCCCGGCGAATCAAGATCGAGCGAAGCCCTGATTCGAGAGCGGGCAGAACGTCGTGGTCGACCCGGTCGCCGATGTAGATGATCTCGCTGGCTTCGACCCCCGCTTCCCGAATGAGACGAGAGAAGAACCGACGGGTGGGTTTCTTGGCTCCCCACTGGTCGGCACCCCGGATGACATCGACGGGGAGATCCATCTCCTCGAGAGCGGCCGTCACGCGTTTGGACTGATTGCCTGCGACGATGATCCGATTCCCGGCGTTGTGCAGGGCTTCAAGCGTTGGGATGGCATCGGGATAGAAGTCCTCTGGCAGGATCCCATCCTCGGGTCGGTTACGCCAGGCCATGTTGGCCTCGAAGCGGTCGGGATCAACACCGAAGTGTTCGAACACATCTCGGTGATCCCGGCCTTCGGCCACGTAGGAACCCAACACGGCGAGCAGCGTCAGCGGCGGTACACCGATCTGGTGGGCATACCGGAGCCACAACCTGCTCTCGTCGACAAGCGTCTCACCGACGTCGAACGCGTAGACCACCACCGGCTCAACCTACTGCCTGACCCCTCCTCCTCGGCAACGTTGCCGCCGCGCCAGCAAGGCAGCACACAAAACCCAAACCAGCTCCGTGCCAACGTGGCCGGAGCGACCCGACCTACTCAGGGATCATCGAGCCCAGCGAACGTTCAGAACCAAGAAGGCGTTCGCCACGCACCGCAAGAGGCGAGCGCAGGCAAAAAGAAGAGCAGAAAGGCGGCCCCGGAGGGCCGCCTTCCCAATTCGCTTCTAACTCACCAGATCGCTTTTGTACCGGGCGGGACGCACCCGACGGGCCGGTGAGCGGTGACCAGCGGGGTTTCCGCCAGCAGATGAGCTGTCCGGCTAGCGGCCAGCCACCTCCAAGGTCCCTTCAAATAAATGAATCTGGACCACCTCCTTCCTCTTGGTACTGCTCACCTTAGAACACGGCGGCGGTGTCTCGACAAGTCTTTTCCCTGCAAGAGATCAGGCGAGCACTTCGATTTAGCGCAAAGGACGAAATTGAGCCGCCTATTTGTCAAGTGGGCCGGTCGAGCGCCGATACGAAAAGGACCCACGTCGGTTCTAGGAACGGTGAAATGCCCTTACCAAAATTCAACCTCAGTCGGCTTCGCCTTCGATCGAAGCTTCTACTGCTCGCAGCGCTCCCGCTGCTTGGGCTTCTGGGCACCTCCGGGCTGCTCGTCAACAATGCGCAACAGGCTCGCGCTCAGGCCATCGTTGAGCAGGAGGAAATCGACCGGATCGGTTTGTCGGCAAATCTGGTCAACCGCTTGGTGCTTGAACGTGACCGCTACCTGCGTTCGACCACCATCCAGTTCTTCCTCGATGAAGCTCAGGCCGAGACCGACCGGGCCTTCGATGCCTACGAGGCCGTCCTCAGCGGCGATATCGCCCGTCTGACCGAAGTAGAAGCGATGCGATCCGAATTGATCGCCATTCGCGGCAAGTTCGGAGCGGCCGAGGAAATGCTGGAAATGCAGGAACAGGCCGAGGTTCTGGGCCGCGGTGAGGCGTTCGAGCTCTTCCAGCGCACCGATGCACTTGTCGAGCAGGCCATCGCTCAGACCACGCCGGTCCCGGGCGCTCTCGAGTCCAACCAGGCGAACGTCAACGCTCGCTCCGTGTTGCTCCTGGCCGACTACAGCGCGTTCCTTCGTTCAGAACTTCTGAGTTACGTCGAGATCGGCGAGGCTCCCAACCAGTTGGCAGCCGATAACGCGCGAGCCCGGGCGTTCAAGCTCACCGGTCAGGTTGAAGAAGCCGAGAACCAAATCCTGCGGGCCGGTTCGTCCGAATTCCAGGCGGAATTCCGCGACCTGATCGAAGGTGGCACCTACGGACTGATCACCAGGCTTCGTGACAGAATCGCTGCAGACATTCGAGACGCCAGCCTTGCTCCGAACGCGAACTTCCTTCCCTCCTACGACCCGGTCTTCAACAGCATTCAGGATCTGCAGACCGGTTTGGTCGAATCGGTGTCGCTCGACGCTGACGAAAACGCTGCGGCAGCAACAGTCACGCTGCTCGCCACCGCCGCCAGCACCCTAGTCTTCGTCGGGATCATGGCTCTCTTGGTCGTGTCACTGTTCCGGTCGATTCGTTCGCCGTTGCTTTCGCTGACCGACCAGTCCCGTCAGATCGCGAAACACCAGCTGCCGAACACGGTGGCTCAGATTCGTGAACTCGGTGGCGAGGCCCAGATCGAGATGCCCGACCCGATCATCGCCGAGTCCGACGATGAAATTGGCGAGCTGGTCGACGCCTTCAACCAGTTGCATACCACCGCTATCGAGCTGGCAGCCGAACAGGCCGAGTCGCGCCGAACGGTGTCCGAGATGTTCGTAAACCTCGGTCGCCGGAACCAGAAGATCCTGATGCGTCTGCTCTCCTCGTTGGAGAAGCTGGAACGGAACGAGCGCGATCCCGAGGTGCTGCGAGAGCTCTTCAAGGTGGATCATCTCGCCACCCGCATGCGTCGAAATGCCGAGTCGCTGTTGGTTCTCGCAGGAGCGAAGACCAGCCGTTCGTTCAGCCAGTCGATCCCTGTTGGCGACGTCGTTCGTTCGGCGCTGTCGGAGGTTGAAGACTACGAACGGGTCACCATCGACGACGAGTCGTTCGCAATGTTGAGCGGTAAGGCCGTTGCCGACATCGGTCACCTTCTCGCCGAACTGATCGAGAACGCGTTGATGTTCTCGCCGCCTTCGTCGCCGGTCGACGTAACGGCCCGCCGAACCGCGGATGGCCTCGTGCTGACCGTTAGCGACCGTGGTATCGGTCTCTCGACCGAAGAGCTCGAAGCCAACAACGAGCGCATCAAACTCGCCGCTGGTCGAACCGAAACACCATCCCGATTCCTCGGCCTCTACGTGGTCGGTCGTCTCGCCTCCCGTCACGGAGTCCGGGTGGAACTCGTCAACGGTGTTCCGAACGGCCTCGTCGCCCGGATCCAGATGCCGCCCGCGATCTACGACGTCATGGAAGGTGCCCCCGAGCTAGTTGAGGAGACTCCCGCTCCTACGCCTACGCCCACCCCTGCGCCGATTGCCATTGCCACGCCGGAGATCTCGATCACCCCCGAGCCCAACGTTCCGGCGATGCCCAGCTACTCCGCACCCGCTCAGGATGTTTCGCCACTCACGTCGACCACGATTCCGGCGGACGTTTCGTCGATCTCCGCTGATGCGTTTCTGGCCGACGCCGACGACCTGGCTGCGAAGGAATCGCCGCTGCCTCCGGCGCCGAGCCACCGTCGAACTGCGGACCTTCCCCAGCGCGAAGCCACCCCGGCTGCCGAGCACTACTCGCCGCCGGCCCCCGTAGCTCACCCGGCTCAGGCGCCGCAGCCTGTCCAGCAGGCTCAACCGCCGCAGCCATACGCTCAGCCAATGCAGCCCCGGCCGGCCGCGCAGCCCCCGGCGCCGCAACAGCCTGCCCCAACCGGCCAGCCGTTCCAGCTGCCGCAGCGTCAGCGCAGTTCGACGGCCTCCGTCGGGCAGCAAAGCCCCGCTGCTGCCGACCCCGCGAATCATCGCATGCCGAACAGTGACCGGAACCTCGCTGGCTTCCAGCGTTCTGTCGCAGCTTCGCCGCCTCCGACCCAGGCCCCGGCCCACGCACAGCCACCGGCTCCGGTTCAAGCTGAGCAGCAGCGCCGCAGCACGGACCCCGTACCGCCCCAGGCCGCCGCTCCGGCCCAAGCACCGGCCCAAGTCCAGACGCCTGCTCCTGGTGGGTTCTCGGTCCAGCGTCGAGTGCCGGGTGCATCAAGCCTCACCAAGGTCGCCCCGGAAGCTGCGCCCGCCGCAGCCCCTGCACCCGAATCGAGCGCTGACTCGGGGGCCCGATTCGGTTCCAAGCTCGCTGGATTTCAGCAGGGCGTAAAACGTGCCGATACAGCTCAACACACTGCTAGTCCTGCCGCCAATACAACCCCTGATTCCAACGGAGAACAATCATGAACCCTGCAGATCTCGACTTCCTCCTCGAGCGGTTCGTTCAGGAAACCCCTGGCGTCACCGACGCCCAGACGGTCTCCGCTGACGGTATGCACCTCGCCGCAAGTAGTGGAATCGACGCCACCCAGGCCGACCAGTTCGCAGCGATCACCTCCGGGCTCGCCAGCCTGACCGACTCGGCCGCCGACACGTTCAACATGCATCCGGTCGTTCGTCAGGTCATCGAGACCGGCCAGGGCTGGATCCTGGTGGCTCGAATCAACAACCGAGCCAGCCTCGGTGTGATCTGCGATGCCGATGTCGACCTCGGCCTCGTCGGATACGAGATGACCCTCCTCGCCGAGAAGGCAGGCACGATGCTTTCACCCGAGGTCATCGAACGACTGAAGAACACGCTCGGAGTCTGACCTATGGAGTTCGATGACGAAGAAGTCGTCGGGCACGATGTCGTTCGTTCCTTCGTGGTGACGGGTGGCCGTACCCAATCCACGACCCAGAGCCTGCAGTTCGAGACCCGTGTGGAGATTGCGAGCGGAGCCCCCACTCAATCGCTCCAATTTGAACGTCTCGACATCGCTCGATACATCCACGAGCAGCGAGCAACCTCGATCGCCGAGATCGCAGCTCACCTGCATCTGCCGATGTTGACGACCCAAGTCCTCGTATCTGACCTGGTGGCCGAAGGCGTCCTTTCCGCCCACGACACCGTTGATTCCGAAATCGATCTTTCCTCACTGTCCGATATTCGCGCCGCGATCCTGAGCCTCTAGCCGGAGACCAACACCAATGAACCAGAACACGCCCCCACCAATGGCTCCGAACATGCCCGGCGCTACCGTGCCGTCACGACAGGGACGGGCCACCTCGGCCAAGTTCATCGTCGCCGGCGGCTTCGGTGTCGGCAAGACAACCTTCGTCGGTGCCGTGTCGGAGATTCCTCCGCTGCGCACCGAAGAGGCACTCACGACCGCCGCCGACGGCGTCGACGACGTGTCAAAGTTGGACTCGAAGAAGTCCACCACGGTGGCGATGGACTTCGGTCGTATCACCGTGTCGCCCGAACTGGTGCTGTACCTGTTCGGCACGCCGGGACAACCCCGCTTCTCGTTCATGTGGGACCGGATCACCGACGGTGCGCTGGGTGCGGTCGTGCTCGTCGACACCCGTCGTTTCGAAGACTCGTTCGGTCCGGTCGACTACTTCGAATCCCGCAACATCCCGTTTGTTGTCGCTGTCAACGAATTCCCCGGTTCGCCCGAAACGACCGCCGATCAGATCCGCGAGGGTCTTTCGCTGTCACCCCACGTTCCGATCATTCACATGAGCGCCACGGATCGGGCCGAGGTAAAGGTTGTGCTGGTGTCGCTGATCGACGTTCTGATGCAGCGCATGGCCACGCGGGCCAGGGCTACGGCGCCCCGCCGAGCTGACCTGGGACGTCAACCCGCCCAGACCACCGTCTGACTCACCGACCATCGATTTAGGCGGATCGCCGCCGGGTCGTCAACAACAGAACGCCTGCAGCTAGTGCGAGGGCGGCGAACCCCAAGCCTGACCAGATCAGGATCGACCGGTTCGACGTGTCCGCTGCAGGAGAGTTCGCTTCCTGAACGTTGCCGGATAAGTCGGGAGTCAGCGCGTCGAGGTTGACGGCGCCACCGACCTGGGGGGACACGGCGCCGTCAGGTACAGCAAAGGGCGGGTCGAACGCGATCAAGGCGCCTGAGGTCTGGGCCGGGAAGGCGTGAACTCGTTCAATCTGGTCGCTGTCGAACGACCGGCGCTCCACAATCGATCCGGAAACACGCCAGAGGGCGTCGTCAACAACCGTCGTCGGCCCCGACTGCCAGCCTGTGGAGCTCTCAAGAGTCTCAAGCGAAGTTGCATCGAAGATGTCGAACGAGACCACGGTGCCGTCCACCAGCACCGGTGAAGCGATGCGGTCAGCATCGAGCCACTGTGCCGAGATGAGTTCCCGTCCCAGCACCCGGCTTCGTTGAACCTCCCCTGTTATGGCGTCGGCGACCACCAACGTGCTGTCGATGACTCCGGCACCGTTGGGGCCATACCGTGTTTGGGCGAATGCGATGAGCGTTCCGTCGGGTGATGCTGTCACAGGTGTGGAATGGGTGAATCCATCGTCGATGGTCGGAACGAGTCGAACCACGACCGAGCGCCCGTTCTGAGGGTCGTAGAGACGCACCGAAGTTCCTTCGGGCAGTTCCTCGACGATCGAGACTCGCTCACCGACCAGTGAAACCTGTCCGTATCCCTCCAGCGGGATTGCGGCAAGTTGGGAAGGCTCCGGTAGCGAGGTCCAGATGGCAAAGCTCGGCTGATCGCGTTCAAAAACCTCGGTCACAATTCGAAAGTCACGCCCATCGGGACTGAGACACTTGATGTCGATCATCCATTGATCCCGCATCGGGAAGGTGACTTCGGTTCGTTCGCCGGTGGCGAGATCGATTCGTTCCACGCCCGATTCATCGACCGGTGCGAGAACTGTGGTGCCCCCGGGACAGGCATGAATCTGCCGTGGGAACAGGGTCGGAGCGCCGAGGTATCCGAGAGGGCGAGCGTGGTCATCCAAGAGTGCGATGGACCCCTCGGTGAAGTTCCCCGAAATAGCGAACGCGACGGGGCCCTCTCCGACGAGCACATCGGTCGAAGTTGCAGCGATCAGCTGACCCGCGGCCACGGTGGAACACAGGCTCGAGGTCACCTTTCCCTGATGTCGATACAGAAACAGCCCAACCGTCTGACCCGGTCGCGTCTCAAGCCCGCAGGCGCCGCCGTCTCGGGCCGACCAGACACTCAGGATCTCACCGCCCTCGCCCTTGACCCACTGGGAGACATCGAAGCGGTACTCGGTTGAGAAATCGCCACCGTTCTGCGGGTCCTCGCCGCGCTCGATGAAGGTGCCCACGAACGCACCGTCGGCTCGGGCCAACTCCTGCTGGATCTGCGGGACGGCACACGAGCAGGCGCCGGCTGGTGAGGTCTGAAGCGCAAGGCTGGCCGCCGCCAGCGTCACTGCGGTCAGAAGTCGTAACGTGCGGAAACCATGTCGCATATCGATAGGACGTCCAGTCCCTTTGTTCGGTTCCCCTGAGCCAGAGCACACGCCTACTACAGTCGTACGTATGTTCGTAATGGGGGTGGACCCCGGGCTCACCCGCTGTGGATTCGCGGTGCTGACAATCGGTCGAGGGCGGAAGGTTACGCCGGTTGCGATGGGTCTGGTTCGAACCGATCCCAACATGCAGGCTGCCTACCGTCTGGCCGAACTGCAGTCTGAAATTCGGGGCCTCATCGAGGAGTTCACACCGAAGATCGTCGCAGTCGAGCGGGTATTCATCCAGAAGAACACCAGCACCGGAATCAGGGTCGCCCAAGCGGCCGGGGTCGTGATAACCGAAGCGGCGGCCATGGGATGCTTCGTTCGTGAGTACTCTCCCAACGAGGTGAAGGCCGCCGTCGCGGGTGATGGTCGGGCCGACAAGGAGATGGTGCAAACGATGGTTCAGCAACTCTTGGGGCTGCCCGAAAAGGCGAAACCGGCCGACGTGTCTGACGCCGCTGCCATCGCCCTCTGCCATCTGGCCTTCGACCCGACGGGCGATCTGCTCGGTCAGAAGGAGCTGGTCCGATGATCGCTTCGTTGCGCGGGTACATCACCCACCTCGACCGGAACCGGGGCGAGGCTCTGATCGAGTTGGCGTCGGGGATCGGCTACCGGGTGTCGATGAACGACCGGACGATCAACCAGATCGACCTCGAGGGTGAGACGCTTCTCTATACCCACCACCAGTTCATTCGGGAGGGAGAGCAGAAGCTCATCGGTTTTGTCACCCGTGACGAGGTGGTGACACTCGAGACGCTGGTCGCAACGCCCAAGGTCGGGCCCTCGCTGGCGATGTCGATCCTCAACACCTACGGGCCGGCCGAATTGGCGGCCATCGTCGCAAACGAGGATATTCAAGCGCTGTGCGACGTCAGCGGCGTCGGCAAGACCACCGCTCAGCGGGTCCTGGTTGAGATGAAGGACAAGCTGGTCGTCGACCTGTCCAATCCCGACATCGCCCGAATCGGCGCCGGGCCGGTGAAGGTCACCAACGACGCGCTCACCGACGTGATCGACGCCCTGTTGACACTCGGTTACTCCACTTCGGATGCCAAGGCTGCAGCCAAGCTGCTACCTGACGACATGGTCGAGTCGGGGGATAGCGGAGCCATGCTGAAACATGCGCTCAGCGTCATGGAGCCGAGCTTCTGATGGCTCGCGAGGATTACTCACTGTCAGGCCTGCCCGATCCCGACGATGGTGACGAGGTTGCCGCCGAGGTCGGCCTTCGTCCCCAGTCGCTCGAGGAGTTCGTGGGACAGAGCGACCTGAAGGAACGGCTTAGCATCATCCTGCAGGCCGCCCGGGCCCGCAACGAACCGGCCGACCACCTCCTCTTCGCCGGCCCGCCCGGGCTCGGCAAGACCACCTTGGCGGGAATCGTTGCCAACGAAATGGAGACCGAGCTTCAGATCACCAGTGGACCAGCGCTGGTGAAGCCCGGTGATGTCGCAGCAATTCTTTCCAAGGTGCAGGCCGGTGACGTGCTGTTTGTCGACGAGATCCACCGGGTACCCACCCAGGTCGAAGAGGTTCTGTATCCGGCGATGGAGGATCTTCAGATCGACGTCGTGATCGGAAGTGGACCCGCAGCCCGCTCGATCCGAATGCCCGTGGAACCGTTCACGCTGGTTGGTGCCACCACCCGTTCCGGGTTGATCACCGGGCCGCTTCGTGACCGATTCGGTGATCACTTCCGACTCGATTTCTACAGCACCGACGACCTTCAGAACATCGTGGAACGAGCGGCCGGGATCCTGAACATCCCGATAACACCCGAGGCCGCCCGTGAAATCGCGGCTCGCAGCCGCAGGACCCCTCGAATCGCCAACCGGCTCCTCCGGCGGGTTCGTGACTGGTCCGAGGTCCGTGGGTCCGGCAAGGTCGATCTCGATGCGGCGATCGAGGGGCTCAAAATGAACCAGATCGACAAGGCTGGCCTGGACCGGGTCGATCTACTGCTGCTCGAGTCGATCTGTGTGAAGTTCGGCGGCGGGCCGGTCGGTCTCTCCAACCTGGCCATCAGTGTCAGCGAACCGAAGGACACCGTCGAGGACGTCATTGAACCGTTCCTGATCCAACAGGGTTTCCTCGTCAGGACCCCCACCGGTCGTCAGGCCACTGCGAAGGCATGGAGCCATCTGGGCCTCACGCCGCCCGACTCCTCGGGTTCGCTGTTCTAACGCAACCGCAGCGGTGAGTTCTGACATGCCGGTATCCATCGATGCCTACGACTATCCATTGGAGCCGGACCAGATCGCGCAGGTCCCGGCCGAACCTCGGGATGCCGCTCGGCTGCTCGACGTACGCAACGACGGCGACCCGATCGACCGAGTCGTTTCGGATCTTCCAGATCTGGTGAAACCCGGCGATGTGATCGTGGTGAACAACAGCCGCGTTCGCAAGGCCCGGCTTCGCCTGAGGAAACAGACCGGCGGGGCGGCCGAGGTGTTGCTGGTCTCGCCCACCGGGGATCCAGCGATCTGGCTCGCCCTGGTGAAGCCGGGTCGGCGGCTGCAACCGGGCACGGTGCTGTATGACCGAGGCCAACCCGTGGTTGAGGTGATGGAACCGACACCGGGCGGCGAACGTCTGGTGAAGGTGCTCGACGACGCGAGTGTCGATCAGATCGGGGCGCTTCCGCTGCCCCCGTACATCCGAACCGATCCGTCCGATCCCGAGCGTTATCAGACCGTCTACGCCGACCGGCCCGGGTCGGTGGCAGCACCAACCGCAGGCCTGCATTTCACACCGGAGCTGTTGGAACGGTGCCGGGGCGCCGGTGCCAACATCTTGTCCGTTGATCTGGAGGTGGGTCTCGGAACATTTGCGCCGGTCACCGCCCCGACCCTCGATGAGCATCGAATGCACTCAGAGGTCTACCGGATCGACCCCGAAACCTGGGCTCGGATCTCGGCCGCCGATCGTGTCATCGCCGTGGGTACCACGGTTGTTCGTACCCTCGAAACCGTGGCCCAGACCGGTGAATTCACCGGTTCGACCGACATCTTCATCCGGCCGGGGTTCCACTGGCAGGTCGTCGATGCTCTGCTGACGAACTTTCACATGCCCCGGTCGACCCTTCTGGTGCTCGTCGAAGCCTTCATCGGGGCGGGTTGGCAGCAGATCTATCCCGATGCGATCAACCGTGGCTACCGAGTCGGATCCTTCGGTGACGCCATGTTTTTGACTCGTTCGGCTAATCACTGAATCGAAGGTAGAAATACCCAACTCCTCAAGTCGCTGGTAGCGTTCGACCGATCACTTGAGGTGATTAGCTCGTGTGCGGACACGGGCGCCGAAGGAGCAATACGGTGGATTCGAAGATGCGGGCAATTCTTGTCGCAGCGCTGATGGTTGTGGGAATGGTGAGCACCAGCTCGCCCGCCGCCGCAGCCAACGATCCCATCGAGTCTGTGCTCTGTGGTCAGCCCGGTGAAGTCACCGTGCGCCTCTACCGACTCTTCTTCGATCGTGAACCCGATCCCGAAGGTCTCGCCTACTGGAGCGAGGTCTACCGTCAGACCCGCAGCTACAACATCGTGGCCTACTACATGGCCCAGGGTGCCGAGTACCGCAACGCATGGGGCGGAGTCGACAACGAGGGATATGTCGAAGGCCTGCTGTATCAAAACCTGCTGAATCGTGAGCCCGAGCAGGAAGGGTTCGACTTCTGGGTCAGCAACCTTTCGGTCGATCAGGTTCCCCGCCACGAACTGGCCGTCTACTGGGTTATCCAGCCCGAACTCATCAACAACCACCCCGTCGTCCAGCCCGCCGAGTGTGATCTGCTCGGCCAGGCCAAGAACATCCCCGGCGGCCGGGCGCTTGAATTCGACTACAACGACTACGAGCTGAAGGCGTCGTCCTCTCGCTGTGGAGTGGCCTCCATCAACGCCAACTGGGCCTACCCCAACGGCGCCAACCCCTACACCGAACACATCGGTTTCGCCGCAATCGACGGCCAGATCCTTCCCTCCCGCAATGGCATCCACGACGACAACAGTCGTGGCATCCTCGGTGCCCGCCGAATGGGATATGGCGGCGAGCAGGCCGAGTTCACCCACACCTTCGATACCTCGATCGGTGAGCTGAACATCCTCTCCAACCTGGTCCAGAAGGATTCCCACATGCTCCAACTGCATGCGAACTACTGGGACCAGCGTGGCGGCGGCGAGTTCTACCAGAACAAGTTCGACAACCAGTACGACGGCTGGGACTGGGCTGTCGGCGGAATCTCGCTGGTCGTCAACGGGCAGCAGAACGCCGATATGAACAACGCCTACACGTTCAACACCACCCGGCACACCTTCGTGGCCTTTAAAGCGCCCAGCACGGTGATGATCGGTGGGACCACCTCGATGACGGCCCAGCAGTTGATCAACTGGCTCACCGCCCAGGGCTACACCGACATCATGAAGATGGACGGCGGCGGTTCCGCTGAATTCAACGAGAACCTCAAGGCCACGGCCGCCGGCACCAGCCGGCCGCTTCCGGTCTGGCTCGGCGTGGGTTGCTAATTCTTGATGGCACCGAGCGGGACTAGCTCCAGCGTTCGTGGATTTCCGAGCGAAGATCCTGGAAGGTGCCGGTCTGGATGGCTGATCGCATGCGGTCGGTCAGGTCGGCCAGCCACGCAAGATTGTGCAGGGTGATGATGCGCCCTGCGGTTGGTTCGCCGGCCTTCAGTAGATGGCGCAGGTAGCCGCGCGAATAGCGGCTGCTGAGCGGGTGTTCAAACTCGGGATCGATCGGACGGTCGTCGCGTTCGAACTCGGCCCGCTTCAGATTCAAACGTCCAGCCGATGTGAGCGCAGTGCCATGTCGCGCCAGACGGGTGGGCAGCACGCAGTCGAACATATCGATGCCGTTATTGACGGCCTCGATTAGTCCGATCGGATCGCCCAATCCCATGAAATAGCGGGGTCGGTCCACAGGTAGTTCTGCGGTGGCAGCTGCGAGCGCGGGGACCATGTCGTCCCGGGTTTCGCCGACGCTCAGTCCACCAACTGCGTAACCGTCGAATCCGATCTCCACCGTTCGTGCCGCTGATTCGGCACGAAGGTCAACGTCGATCCCGCCCTGCACGATCCCGAACTGAGCTTGGGTGGGATGGGTATGTGTGGCTCGATTTCGTTCCGCCCAGCGCAGCGTGCGTTCCATTGCGCTACGCACCTCGTCCCGGGGTGCCGGGAGCGCCGGGACCACGTCGAGCACCATGGCGATGTCTGCGCCGAGCTGCTCCTGAACCCGAACGGCTCGCTCGGGGGTGAGGTGCTGTTCGGCGCCGTCGTAGATGCTCTTGAATGTTGCGCCGTCTTCGGTCACCTTGGGTTTCAAGGAGAAGACCTGGAAGCCACCCGAGTCGGTCAGGAGGTGGCCGTCCCAGTCGAGGAAGCCGTGCAGCCCACCGAGGCTTTCGATCACGTCGGAACCGGGTCGTTCCATGAGGTGGTAGGTGTTGCCCAGCATGGTTTGGGTACCCAGCGCCTCCATGTCGGCGGTGTCGAGCGTCTTTACCGCACCACGCGTTCCTACCGGCATGAACATCGGGGTCTGGAGCGTTCCCCGTGGCGTTGTTATCAGACCAGCCCGCGCCCCACCGTCGGTGTGTTGGACCGTGATCGGTAGAGCGGTTCCCACTTAGATCTTTTCGGGCAGGGGATCGGGCCAACGCTCCTTGATCCAGGCCAGGAGGGGAGCGGCCACGAAGATCGACGAGTAGGTGCCGAGGATCAGTCCGATGAGCAGCGCCACCGCAAACCCACGCAGGCTGTCGCCTCCGAGGATGAACGCACCGATGATCAGCATGGATGCGACGGGGAGCACGGTGGTGATCGTGGTGTTGATCGAGCGCATGATCACCTGGTCCATGCTGTCGTTCACCAGCTTGGTGTAATCCTTGCGCCGGTTGGCTGGCTCGATCCAGTTCTCCAGCACCTTGTCGTACACGACGACGGTGTCGTAGAGCGAGTAGCCGAGAATCGTCAGCAGCGCGATCACCGTGGATGGGCTGATCTCGAACCGGAAGATCGAGTAGATCATCACCGTGAGCACGAGGTCATGGACAACAGCCACGAGTGCACCGAGTGCCATCTTTGGTTCGAGCCGGACCGCCAGATAGACCGCTACGACGATGAAGAACAACACCAGCGCTCGGATGGCGCTGTTGGTGATTTGGGATCCCCAGGTAGGCCCGACGGTGTCTCGCGAGATGGTTTCGCCCGCGCGCAGAATCTCGCCGAGGTTGCGGCCGACCTCTTCGAACTGATCGCTCAGTTCGGTCGGCACCTGCACCCGCATAGCGAACGTTCCGTCGCTGTTGGACAAACGCTGGATCGTGGCTTCGGGAACGTTGACCAGATCACGGACCTCACCAACGGTCACGCTCTCCTCGACCGGAACACTGAACAGTGCACCGCCCTCAAATTCGATACTGCGGTTCACGCCGAAGATGGCGATGATGCCGATTCCAATGACGATCAGCGAGAGTGAAATCGGCAGGGTGCGTTTCCACGCCGGACGAAAGTCGATGGTGGCGCGGGAGTTGTAGAGGTCAGAAGCGAGTGTCATTTCTTTGCCTTCTGCTTGGAGTTGCCCTTGGAGACCTTCTTGGTCGCCTTGCCCTGCTCCTTGAGCATGTGGGCGGTGACCGCGTTATCGGGGAGGCCGAGGAGCCGGGGATTGGTTTGGACCGCGTTGGTTTCGGCGAGCCACAACAACATGGGCCGCATGAACAACATGGCGATGACCAGGTCGAGGATGGTGGCGATGCCCAGATACAGAGCGAAGCCCTTCACGGCGCCGACGGTAAGGAAGTAGAGCAGCACGGCGGCGATCAGGCTGACGATGTCGGCCTTGATGATCGTGCTTATCGAGTTGCGATAGGCCCGCTCGACCGAGGTGACGACCCGCTTTCCGCTGGCCACTGCGTCCTTGACGTTTTCGAAGTACACGATGTTCGAGTCTGCCGACACACCGATCGCAACGATCAGGCCCACGATGCCCGACAGCGAAAGCGCCAGGCCGAACTGATCGCCGAGCAGCGAGATGATGGCCCACAACAACATGGCCGAGATGATGAGTCCGGCCAGCGCAACCAGCCCGGCGAGGCGGTAGTAGGCGCACAGGAAGATGGCCACCAGGACCAGGCCGATGATGCCAGCGGTGACACCTGCCGACAGGACGTCGGTGCCGATGCTGGCGCTGATGGTCCGGGTCTGCTGAGCCTCCAGCTCGACCGGTAGCGCACCAAAGCGCAGGGCGGTGGCAAGGTCTTCGGCTTCCTCGGCGGTGAAGGCTCCTGTGATCTGGATTCGGTCCCGATCGAAGAAGGGCACGTTGATCGTGGGCGCCGACTGGACCAGACCGTCGAGCGCGATCGCCAGACGACCACTGGGGCACTGCGGTAGCTGGCCGTTGCAAATCTGGGCCGCCTGGTTGAACAGATCGATTCCTTGGGCGCCCTCTCGCATGGTGGGATTGACCTGCCAGCCGCCGCCCGACTGCAATCCGCCGTCGAGACTGGCCGAGGCCGTTTCCACTGCGGTGCCGGTGAGGAGGGTGGGGCCCAGGCACAGGAACTCGCCATCGATGCCGGGGAGGATGACGGTGGCGTCGGAGAGATCGTCCTCGGGCGCGGTGACCTCAAGGGTGCGGCAACCCTCGGGAAGGATCTCCAGCGTCTCCTCGGGCAGTTCGTCAACTACGCCGATCGGCACCGAGGTGATGACCGGACGGAACCGCAACTCGGCGGTCTGTCCGACGAGTTCGAGTGCCCGCTCCTGCTGTTCCACACCGGGCAGGTCGACCACGATGGTGTTGCCCTGGCGACTGATTTCCGGCTCGGCGACACCGAGCGCATCGACACGATTGCGAATGATGTCGGTGGCCTCGTCCAGAGCTTCCTCATCGGCCTCGCCGACCGGCTGGTAGACGACCGAAACGCCGCCCTGCAGGTCAAGGCCGAGCAGGGGTTGGTTGCCCGATGCCAGAGTGGCGATGAACAGGATTGCGCTCAGCACGAACAGTGCGAGGGCGCGGATCAGTTGGGACTTCATGTGTCACCGTCTATGTCGTCGTTCTTGAGCTTGGTCGTGACCGCAGTTCGGGTGAACTTCATCTCGACGCCATCGCTCACTTCGACATAGACGATGTGCTCATCGAGCGCGGTAATGATCCCGTGCAGACCCGAGCTCATGACCACCTCGTCCCCCTCTCCGAGGGAGGCGAGAAGGTCGCGGGTGTCGCGACGTTTCTTGAGCTGCGGGAAGATGAAGGCGATGTAGACGAGCAGGACAAGGCCGGGAAGGATGAAATTCTCCATAACGGACGCAAACGGTACTCCCTGTGTGCCTTGTTCACGGGGAGCCATGGCGGCGGAACGCTGTTGTAACCTGTGAACATGGTCATGACGGTCCAACGGGTTCTGCCATGGCGCCGGGAGCGCCCGTTGCCCGAAGTTGCCCTTGAGCCGGTGCTTGAAGCGTTCACCGGGCCCAATAGGCGCGCGAACCAGGAATTGATCGTGAAGGCCTTCGAGATGGCCTCGGTGGCGCATGAACCCCAGCGCCGCAAGAGCGGTGAGCCGTACATCACCCATCCCATCGCCGTCGCCAGGATCGTCGCCTCACTGGGCGTAGACGCCGAGACGGTGGCTGCTGCACTTCTGCACGATGCGGTTGAGGACACCGGGATGACCCTCGGCGACATCGAGACCCAACTCAACGCGCAGGTCGCATCGCTGGTCGACGGCGTTACCAAGCTGGATCGAATCCGCTTCGACAGCAAAGAGGCCCAGCAGGCGGCAACGTTCCGCAAGATGCTCGTGGCGATGAGTAAGGACCTGCGGGTGCTGATCATCAAGCTCTGCGACCGACTCCACAATCTGCGGACCATCGGTGCGATGCCGGGCTGGAAGCAGGAACGCACCGCCCGCGAGACGCTCGAGGTGTATGCGCCGTTGGCTCACCGACTGGGTATGCAGGAGGTGAAGACGCAGCTGGAAGACCTCTCGTTCGCGGCCCTTCACCCGAAGCGATACGCCGAGATCGAGGACATGGTGGCGGTTCGTGCCCCCGAGCGTGACTTCCTGCTCACCCAGCTCGTCGTCGAAGTGGAAACCAAACTCGGCGAGCTCAATATCGACGGCCGGGTCAGCGGCCGGGAGAAACACCTCTACAGCATCTACGAGAAGATGATGCTGAAGGACAAGGCCTTCGCAGAGATTCACGATCTGATCGGGATCCGCATCGTCGTCGACTCAATTCGCGATTGTTATGCGGCGTTGGGATCGATTCATGCCACTTGGAAGCCGGTGCAGGGCCGCTTCAAGGACTACATCGCGATGCCGAAGTTCAACCTCTACCAGTCACTGCACACCACGGTGATCGGTCCGTTGGGCAAGCCGATCGAAGTGCAGATTCGCACCCTCGAAATGCACGATCGGGCCGAGCGGGGCGTGGCCGCCCACTTCGACTACAAGGATCGCACGCAGGGCACCAACTCACCGTGGCTCGAGCGGATCATCGACTGGGACACCGACACGTCGGACCCCACCGCGTTCATGAGCAACCTGAAGGTCGATCTCGACAGTGACGAGATCTATATCTTCACCCCGGCCGGCGACGTCATCACCCTGCACAGCGGCGCTACCGCGATCGACTTCGCATATGCGATCCACACCGACGTGGGCCACAAGACAATCGGCACCAAGGTAGACGGTCGACTGTTGCCGTTGTCCGAGGTCCTGGAGAGTGGCCAGACCGTCGAGGTGCTCACGTCAAAGGCCGAGGGTGCCGGACCATCACGGGACTGGCTCACCTTCGCCACAACCCCCCGGGCTACCTCGAAGATCAAGCAGTGGTTCTCGAAGGAGCGTCGGTCCGACGCCATCGCCGGCGGAACTGAAGCGGTCACCAAGGCACTCCGCAAGGAGAACCTGCCGATTCGCAAACTCACCGACGACGGTCTGCTGAACAACGTCGCCGAACTGCTCAACTACGACGATCTGACCGGGCTCTACGCCGCAGTTGGGGAACACCACATCTCGCCCGAAGCCGTGGTCCAGAGGGTCCGACGGGAAATCGACGGTGATCCCGAACCCGCCGAGGACATCGTCCAGCCCATCACCGCCCGACGTCCCCGCCGCAAGGCATCGGGAGCGGGTGTCCACGTGGAGGGCCTCGACGATGTAATGATTCGTCTGAGTCGCTGCTGTACGCCGGTCCCCGGCGATGAGATCCAGGGTTTCGTCACCCGGGGCCGGGGCGTGTCGGTGCACCGCGCCGACTGTGCAAACGCGATGTCACTCACCCAGTCGCAGAACGACCGCCTCATCGACGTCGATTGGTCGGGGGAGCGGATCGACGATCACTACGTCGCCGCGGTCGAAATCAAGGCCTACGACCGCAGCCAGTTGCTGAGCGACCTGTCGTCGGTGTTCGCTGAGCATCAGATCAACATCATCGGGTCCAGCACCGTTACCGGCTCAGACCGGATCGCTCGTATGCAGTTCGAGTTCGAGATCGCCGACCCCAGCCATCTGAACACGCTCATTCGACACCTCCGACGGATCGAAGCCGTCTACGACGCACACCGGATCCTCCCCGGCGGCTAAGGCGCACTCCGGCGCGCCGCTGACCCTGGTGCGGCCGCTGCGGCTGTGTGGTCTCGGCCGCTGCTGTCGAAACTTCGTGTACCACCCACATTCCCCCGAAACTTCGTGTCCAACCCACACAAAACGTGGGTCCGGCACAAAGTTTCGATCGATTGTGGGTCCCACACGAAGTTTGACGATGAACGCCACGCTCGTTGTGTGATCGCCAGGCGGTCATACGCTCCGAAACGGTGAATTGCCCACCGCTGATGCGCCGCAGAACAGGCAGTTCCGTCGACCCCGACCGATAGCGGCGTCACATTCTCCGCACCGACTCGGGGCGGGTTTGTACGTGCCATCCACCTGGCCATCTGACTCGTCGAGTTCCTTCACCCGAGCCGCGAGGTGCTCATCGGTGAGGTTGCTCGCTTCCTGGAGGAGGGACCAGATGGCTTCGTTGACTAGCGTCAGTCGATCGATCCGTGCGTTGAGGTCAGCGGTCGATTCGCGCACCGCGCGGCGGCCGGCCAGTTCCTCGTGGTTGTCGGTCTTGCGGCGCTGATTGCTCGCCGCTCGGTCGAAAGAGAAGGCCATGAACACGTATCGACGAATAACGCGGTCCGCCTGAGCGTGGATACTTGTAGTCTTCGTGTGCCACGCGGACGTGGTGGAATTGGCAGACACGCCAGGTTTAGGTCCTGGTGCGAGAAATCGTGTGTGGGTTCAAGTCCCACCGTCCGCACTCACTCAGCACGGAAAACGCCGACTCAGAGAGAGATCGCCCGAGGGAAAGCACGACGATCACCATGCCGCCATGCGGAGCGTCATCCCCTGGTCTAGGTATCTACGATAAATGGCCTTGGCTGGGTCCGGTCTATCGGATCTGGCAGGCCAGCTTCATCATCTCGCCGTCGTGGGGTCTCATCTCCACCTCCACGAGCCTGTCTCCGTCTTCGAGAATGGCGGTGGTGCTACTGTTGGTTCGCCTCTCCTGTGCCTGCTTGGCAAGCGAAACCGCACTGTGACCTGCCGTAACCATCAGTTCGAACGACCACACCGAAGCAGTCCAGAACAGCTTCATGGTCAGCACGAAGAGTCGCCAGCCGAGGATCGCCAAAGCCGGGGTGCTTCAATTGCCGTTGGGCCGGTAACTCCGAATGGACGACAAACCGTCGACGAGCTGGCACTACTCGGGAATCATCAAGATCAGACCGTCGCATCTGTGCAGCGCTGCGGTCGGGGCTGAATCCGTTGTCGGTGTGCGGGCAAGGGATCGCAAAATTTGGGACACGGATATGAGCGGGTCGCTGTTCAGCTTGTGGATCAGCCGAGTGGGTTGACGTTGTTGGTGACCACTGTTGGCCCTTGTTGGATTGAGAGGTCGTGGACGATTGCTGTGCCGGTGAGAGCGTCCCGCAGCGCTAGATCGTGGGTGGTGATCCAGACCTGGGAGTGTTCGGCTGCTTTCCGGATCAGACCAGCGAGTGCTTGAACGGCGGTGGGGTGCAGGCTGGTTTCGG
>CALGOA010000216.1 GCA_937958015.1 uncultured Acidimicrobiales bacterium
TCCGAAGGCCTGGATCACCGTCCACGTGCCTGCCGCCCCCAGCGCTCCGTGAGCCATGGGCGCGTGGGGCGCCAACTTCCCGGCCCCGTACCCGGCAGCGGCAAATCCGAACATGGTGAGTCCGAAGAAACCGAGCTTCGCATAGTTCGACGAGTCGTCATCGAGAACCCACAACGAGACGAGCGTAAGTGGAACCAGGACGGTCAGGCCCGCAACCGCTGAGGTCCTCACGATGGTCCAGTCGATCGTTGGCATACAACTCGATCGTACTGCTCCTCGCGGAGCCTGGGCCAAGCGCAGCGAGGGGGATCTAGAGTGGCGACGTGGGGTCGGTGATCTTCCTTCGTGGCATGAATCTGGGGAAGCGACGAATCACCAACGACGAACTGGCGGCAGCGCTCGAACGTCTCGGGTTTGACCAACCGATGCCATACCAAGCGAGCGGCAACGTGATCTTGCCAGAAGCTACGTCGGTCGACTCCAGGGAAGTCGAACGCGGACTGGAAACGGAGTTGGGGTATCCGGTCCCGGTCTTCGCCAGGACCGACGACGAGGTGCGGCAACTGGCCGAATCACCGCTGAAGGGTCTGAAAGGTGCCGATGGTGGGAAACCCCAGATCGTTTTCATGCACGAAGAGACGATGGCCGACCTCACGTCGGTGTTCAGACCCGACGACCGCATCGAGGTGCGGGGGCGCGAGATCCACTGGCTTCCTCCCGGCGGCCTGGCCGAAACGGCGGGGCTGCTGAAAGCGGTCGATGATGCGGTCGGCGGTACCACGATCCGAACCCTGGGCACGATCGAACGCATCGCCCGCAAACTGACCTGATCACGCTGGCGTGGCTGCGCCCGGTGGGCTTCCGGTTGTGGTGCGTTATTGAAACGGAGCGGTGGGCTTCCGCTAGCGGGACGGGCGGCTGAGGCAAGCCTTCGCCCGGTGGGCATCCGGTTCTGGTGCGTTATTGAAACGGGGCGGTGGGCTTCCGGTTGTGGGACGGGCGCCGGCCGCGGTGTGCTTGCTGTGATCACGATGTTCGGGGGCCTGTGAGCTGGGTACCATCGAACGACCGCAGCCAAGGCGGATCGATACCGGGAGTTGAATGTGGCAGAACTCAAGGGCAGCCAAACCGAACAGAACCTGAAGACGGCGCTCGCTCGCGAGAGCAACGCGAACCGTCGCTACCTCTACTTCGCCCAGAAGGCCGACGTCGAGGGGCAACCCGAGATCGCCGCATTGTTCCGTTCCATCGCCGAGGGTGAGACCGGCCATGCGTTCGGGCACCTCGACTTCCTCACCGAGATCTGTGATCCCGAAACCGGCGAGCCGGTTGGTGATACCGAAGAGAATCTACGTTCGGCGATCGCAGGCGAAACCTACGAGTTCACCGAGATGTACCCCAGCTTTGCTCGAACCGCCCGCCAGGAAGGGTTCGCAGAGGTGGGCGAATGGATGGAAGCCCTCGCCCGAGCGGAGAAGAGCCACGCTGGGCGATTCGCCGAGGGGCTCGACAACCTCACCTGAGCAGCCGGCTTGGCGCCGTTTCGGTACGGCCGCCCCGGGCTTGCGATAGAAATACGTATGACCATCTCGTGGCCGAGCCTTCTGAACGCCCTGATCGAGGGAACCGATCTCTCGCGCGAGGAAACCTCCGCAGCAATGGCCCAGGTACTCAGTGGCGAGGCCGACCCTGTCTCGCTTGCGGCTCTTCTGATGGGGCTACGGGTGAAGGGCGAATCCGACGACGAACTGCTCGGTTTCGCAGACGCAATGTTGGCGGCGGCGGAACCCCTGGACGTTCCCGTGGGCACGGTCGACATCGTCGGCACCGGCGGATCGAAGCATCGCCGCTCCCATGCGCTCAACGTCAGCTCGATGGCTTCGTTCGTCGCCGCAGCTGCGGGCGCCACGATCTGCCAACACGGCAACGTTGCCGCCTCCAGCACCAGTGGATCATTCGATTTTCTGAAGGCGATGGGCGTTGAGATCGACATCGGTCCCGCTGCGGTTGAAGAGCTGGTGAAGACCCAGGGTCTGGCCTTCGCCTGGGCCAAGACATTCCATCCAAGCATGCGCCATGCCGGGCCAGTGCGGACGTCGATGGGAGTGCCCACGGTCTTCAATGTGCTTGGTCCACTGGTGCACCCCGGTCGGGTCAAGCGAATCGTGCTCGGGGTTTCCGGTGCCGACCGAGGCGAGCAGATGGCCAGAATCCTGTTGGGTCGCCATATGAATCGGGCGTGGGTGATCGCAGGGTTCGACGGGTTGGACGAGTTGTCGACCGTGGGGCCGAACGAGGTCTGGGAGGTCACACCGGGATCGATCAAGCAGCTCACCATCCATCCTGAGGCGGTGGGCATCGAACTGGTGGCGCCCGCTGCCCTCGCCGGCGGTAACGGAGAAGCCAATGCCGCGATCTTCCGTCGCATGATGGTCGACCCATCAAGCGAACAGGCCGCATCCGACATCGTGTGCCTCAACGCCGCTGCGGCTCTTGTCGTCGCCGACGTGGAACCCAACCTTGTGACCGCCGTCGCCACCGCCCGCTCGGCACTCGAGTCGGGTGCGGTTTCGGAACGTTTCGAGGCATTCATCGCCTAGGGCTGTGCCGGCGCCGGTGCCGGTGCTGGCGCCGGTTCGGGCCGGGCCCGGTCTATTTGCTGGGGGAGAAGTCGGGGAGGCGGGGAAGCGTGGAGGTGAGAGCTGCGCTTCCCTTGAGGACTCGGGCGGTTGATCCGTAGCGGTCGATCCAGCCACCGACGAGAAGTTGTTCCTCCATCGAGAGCGACTCGGAATCGATTCTGACCACACCGGATCGAAACTCCAGCACGATCGACCCCAGGTTCGACACCATGTCGAGCCGGCGCGACCGCTCGACCGTGTTCGCGAACGCGCTGGCACGATTTCGGACCGCCGCAGCATCCTCGAACCGTTCGTCGGCCGCCAGAGCGTTCATTCGGTCAGCCAAACGATCCAGCGCGAGATGGGGGTGGGTCGTCATCAGCCGGGTCGCATCGGAAACGATGTTTGCGTACTCCCGATGATCGAGGTCGCCGGTGCAGGGGCAGGCCGCCACCCCCAACTGCGCCGCCGTGCACAGACCCGAACGTTTGGCGCGCCCGTCCTTGCCGATCTTGGTTGAGCAACGCCGCAACGGTACGACCGACTGGATGGCCTCCACGATCAGATCGGCCGTGCGCCGGTTCGTGATCGGACCCAGGTACACGCCCTGCCCCTTCTTCGCATGTACGACCGACAGGCGGGGGAACGCTTCACCCGTCGTCAGTTTCACCCACTTCGGTTTGATCGGGCGGGTGTTGCGACGGTTGAACCGGGGTGTGTGCTTCTGGATCAGGCGCAGTTCGAGCAGTTCGGCCTCCAGCGTGTTGTCGCAGACCTCGTGTCGAATGGAAGCGGTCTCGCGAAGAAGCTGTGGGATCTTCCGTCGAGTGTCAGAGCTGAAATAGCTTCGCACCCGGGCCCGAAGGTCGGTGGCCTTCCCCACATACAACACCCGGTCCTCGGCATCGGAGAAGAAATAGACACCGGGCTTTCGTGGGAGGTTCGTGGTGAGCGACAGCTTCTTCCACTGCGGATGCCCCGCCACGGTTGGTAGGGCGATCAGATCGTCGAGCCCGGTGACCCCCCACGCTGAGGCCCGCTCGATCAGGAAGTGGAGCAGGTCCACGGTGGCCCAGGCATCGTCCAGAGCCCGGTGGCAGGGCTGGTGGGGTAGCCGCAGGCGTTTGGCCAACTCGCCCAGATTGAACCGGGGAACCTCGTCGTTGAGAAGACGACGGGCGAGGGAAAGGGTGTCCAGTTTCTGATTTCCCAGCATCGGACCGCCCCACTGGCGGATCGCGGCGTTGAGGAAACTCATGTCGAATCGAATGTTGTGGCCAACGATCACCGACCCGCCGATGAACTCCAGAAACGTTGGCAGGACGGCATTGATCGGAGGTGCGTGCATCACCATCATCTCGGTGATACCGGTCACGACGGTGATCTTGGGCGGGATTCCCATTCCCGGATTCACCATGGTTTGAAAGGTTCCGACCACCTCGCCGCCACACACCTTCACCGCACCGATCTCGGTGATGCCACAGGAGTTCGGATCACCACCGGTTGTCTCGAGGTCGAGTACGCAGAAGGTGGCCTCGGCCAGCGGGATGCCCAACGCCTCGAGCGATTGTTGGATCGGGGGTGCGGTGAACAACATCGGTGAGAGTAGAGCGAACAAACGTTCGCGTGTCAAGAACGTGCCCCCGAACGGCGGGCACTTGGGACGCAAACGCGACGGTTGAGTAGAGTTGCGAGGGTCGGCGAAGCAGTGGTGCGGTCGGTTGGCGGACGTCACGCAATCGAGAGAAAGTGCGGTTGCTACTGAACTTCATCAATGAAACGTCGATGTAAGAGGAGAGGCGCAAGGTCTCAACTCGACCAGAGGGATATCGGGAGTTATTCGAGCTATGGATTCTCAGGAGCTGAACAGGGCATGTGAATTGGCCTTTCTCGTCGCACGAGAAGGGGAAACACAGGACCCGCCAATCGAGCCGCCGGCTCCCATGAAGATGTTCCTCTACGTGCGTTCGTTCCCCCAGCGGGCACTGAGCGTGGCCCGTCAGGTGATGGAAGAGGACGAAGGTTTCCGCGGTCGTGTTGCCGCCGCCGCCACCGAGGAGAACGTCGGTGCCGCCGCCCTGGAGTGGCTGAACCGCAGCGGAGCTATCGCCGCCGACAGTGAAGATGACTCCGGCGACGCCGACGTCGCAGCTGAAGCTACCGATATCGACACCGATGCCGGAGAGCCCGTGACCAAGGAGGCCATCCGGTCCGAACTCGAGGAACTGAAGAGCCTCGTGGGCCAGCTCTCTGAAGAACGTCAAGCCGTCGACAGTGAGGTGGAGGGTCTTTCTGGTCGACTCGAAACCTCCGAGATCGACTCTGGCCTTTCGAACCTTGTGCCCGACGCCGAACCTCTCGCTGCGCTTCGCACCGAGACGATTCCCGGCCCAGGATCTTCGTCGCTCACCTCCCAGGTCCGGGGCCTGCATTCGGATCTCAAGCAGGCCCGACTCGAGCGTGACCACGCTCAGGAAGCCAAAGAACTGGCGATCCTCGAGCACGCCGAACTAGCCGAAGAACTGGAGGACCTGCGGGTCCTCGCCGGCGAAGCTCAGGTTCAGCTGCGCGATCTGGAATCCCGCATCGACACCGTCTCCTCGGAGAAGGAACTGCTGGCCGGTGAGAAGGAACGTCTCGCCGCCGAGAAGGAATTGCTGGCAACCCAGAAGAGCCAAATCGAAGCCGAGCACAGTGCGCTCAGCTCCGACCACGACGCGCTGGCCGCACAGGTCGAGGCATCCAAACTGAAACTGGAAGCAGCCGAAGCGGACCTGGTTCGCCTGAATGCCAACGTTGAAGCGGCCCGAAGCGACGCCGGCGCATCCGTGGCCGACCTCCAGGCCGCAGTCTCCGCCCGCGCTGCGATGGAAAGCCACGTGGATGCTCTGGGTGGAGCGCACGCCAAGGCCCGAGCCGAAATTGAACGCGTTAACGCAGCGTTGGCTGACAAGAACGCCACCGATCGACAGAAGATCGACACCCTCCGGGTTGCGCTCGCATCGGTCACCGCCGAGCGTGATGCGCTGCAGGCCAAGCTCGAAACGGTTCGAGCCACCGTCTCCTCTCTGCAGGGTGAGATGGCGAAACTCGACACCAACGTGAACGACGCCGAGTCGGTTGCGTCCGTGTTGGGTGAACGTATGGCGGAGCTGCAGTCGTCGGTCGACGCCGTTCCCGGAAACGAGATCGCCACCAGCGATCTGGCCGAGTTCGACGCCCCCGAGGCTCCCATCGCTGTTGCCCCGGCGGTCGTTGCCGACTCATTCGCAACCGCACCGACCGAGGAAACACTGATCGAACCCGACATTGAAGCGGTCGTCGTCGACGACGCTTCGGTCGAGGATGCTCCGGTCGTTGACGACGTTGTAGCCGACGTCGCAGTCGACGTCGCAGTTGAGGATTCAGCTGCGGAAGAGGTCGTCGTTGCAGACGCACCGATCGACGAACCTGCAGCCGAGATCACATCCGAGGACGCCACGTCTGAAGAAGCCGAGACCGTTGACTCCGAGACCGTTGATGCGCCGGTCGAGACCGCTGCTGAGGAAGTTGCGGTGGAGGAGGCTCCGGCCCACGAGACCGTGACCGAGGCATTCGAACCGATCGTGAGCGACGTTGCGGTCGAAGAGGCCGTCGATAGCCCCGCCGAGATCGTCGAGGACGCAATCGACTCCGACGTCGACAGCATGGTTCACGTGGAAACGCCCGACGTGGTTGATCCAGCCGAGCCGTTTGCGGTCGGTAGTTACGAGACTGGCGAAACCGCTGGTGTTTCGCCACTGGTGCTTTCGGACACGACCGGTGACGACTTCACTGCTGGACTCCTCGATCCAGAGGTTCCCGACACCCCCGAACTTCCCAATGCCGCTCCGATCGAAGACGCGACGCCGTCGATCGAGGCAAGCGACGTGCCCGATGCGCTCAAGGGTGCTGTCGAGTCGGGCGGTCCTTCGGCCGCCGATCTGGCCGTCGCAGCCTCATTCGAGGCCGTGTCCGAGGAAACGCCTGGCATCCGGTTTGGCGAGGCCCAGGTTGATACCGCTTCCGAGGTGACCGAGGAAGAGGACATCGATGAGGTACACGCACTGGTGGCCGAGACGGTCGCCTCGTTCGAGCCCACCGAGTCCGACAACCTTCCGGGGTCGGCTGTTCCGGCCGAAGACGTACAACCCGCCGAACCGACCGAGCGAGGCGGGCTCAGCAGCCTGTTCAGCTCGTTCTCCCGCAACTCGGGTGACGATGCTGGCTCCGAAACCGCCGTAGCCGAATCGCAAAGTGACGACGGTGGAGGCTCAACCGGTCTCCTGGCTTCAGCTGGTATCGCAGCTGCCGGCGTTGCCGCAGGAGCGGTCGGGGCCGTCACCAGCCGCACCGATGAGGACGCAGCAGCCGTCGTTGACGACTCCGCAACAGCCGGTGGATCCGTCGCGGTCGAAGAAGCGGTCGTTACTCGCACCCCCGTCGAAGTTCCAAGTGAAGTCATCGGTGACTCTCTTGCAGTCGCCCGTCACGTCGTTTCCACCGAGGACATCGTGCTGCTCGTCGATGGTGACCCTGTCGCCGCGATGGGTTGGCCCAGCGTCGATCGTGTCGAGCAACGTCGCAACCTGGTCCACTACCTGAACGTGATGGCCGGCAACACCGGAGCGGCACCCGATGTACTGCTCGACCGAGACCTTGGCGTCGACCGTCTGCCTGACTCCCGTTCGGTGCGGGTTCGCACGACCAACGAGGGTGGCTCCGTAGCCGCCCAGATCATCGGTCTGATCGACACCTACCCTCGCGAGTGGCCGGTTGCGGTCATTACCGACAACAGCGACTTGGCGGCCGAGGCTGCAATGAAGGGCGCCAACGTGCTCGACAACGGTCAGCTCCTCGATCTCTTCATCGCTCCCTGAGACCGAACCAACCTGGGCTGAAGTGCGCTACGACTTCTGCTTTGCAGAGCGCCGACCCACACGCCAGCTCCGTAGGAAAGATCGTCAACCGCTGCGATAGGAGCGTGGTTGCGATGTGTCATCACTCGTTCGGCCAGCCACAGGACCATCACCAGGCTCGCTCGTCGTCGTAGCCGTCCCGAGAGCCCTTGGCCCATGAGAAACGCAGTGAGCGGCCATAGGGCCCGCCCTGCGGATCGCACGAACCATCGACCGGCGGTCAGGTTGGTTCGAAGCGCCTCGGAGGCGCCCAGCGACCCGGCGGTCGGGTAGTTGTCCAGCGCATCCTGAAATCGTCGCGCCATCGTCCGTGAGTCACCGGCGAGGCACGCGGCGGCTGCGACGACAGACAACGACGCTGGCAGGGTTCCAAGTCCGGCTATAGCCAGCGCAGTTGCCGTTCGCAGCTCCAGCGGTGCGATGAGATCGCCATGGCGGCGACCCAGCGGCCCGGCCGCAGTGCCGTAGCTGAAGCGTTGCCGGGCGAACGACCGCAGGTCCGGGCGGGGCGGATGGGATGCGCTCAGATCCGCATCGAAGATAACGGTCTGGCCAGCCCCAGCGGCTCGCCAGACGAGATCGACATCTTCACCGAAACGAAGGTCGGGATCGAAACCCCCTATCGATTGAATCGCCGCCCGATCGAGCGCCACCACCGTGCTCGGCACATAGGGGACGCCCTGAGTGGGTCCGACCACACGAGCACCGCTTCGTTGTCCCGAAAGAGCACCGAGGTCGAGAGCCGAGTTGTCCCGTTCGTACTGCGAGATCGCGGTAGCGGCGGCGCTGGAGATGATTCTTGGCGCCGCCACACTGGCCCCCGAACGGATCCAGTCATACAGCACATCAAGGGTGTCGACCTCGACAGCGACCCCGGCATCGATGCAGATGGCAACCGGCGCATGGCCGGCCGCAAGTCCGGTGTTTCTCGCGGCGCCCGGGCCCCTGTTGCCGCCGTGGTCTATCACCCGGATGCGGTCGGATGAGGGCTGGACGAGGTCTCGAAGAGAGCGCCGCTCCGCCGGATCGCTACCGTCATCGACGATGATGACTCGGGCATCGCGGTGACGTTCGCCGGACAGCAATGGCTGCAATGCGTCGAGTGTGGCAGCGATACCGGCCGCGTCGTTGAAGTGGGGGATCACGATGTCGTAGTGGCGGTCGACGGCTGGTTCGGGGCGGGAAAGGGCGAGGAAACCTCGCTGCTCGAGTCGTGTGCGCAATCGTCCGTCGTCATCGGTCGGTCGATTGTGGCGCAGTACGGCTCGAGCCGCGTCTGCGCCCCGGGCCGACAACCTCAGGAGCCGGGGCGGCGAACCACCGAAGAGGATGCGGCCATGGTCGAGCAGCCGTAGGTGGCCGCCGGTTTCAGGCGAGGACACTGCGGAGGGTGCCGACAAGGCTGGACGGGCCATCGAGCAGACCCATTCGGGCGCCTGCGCTTCGTGACAACACATCGGCATGACGGGCCTCGTCACTGGGGGCCAGGATGATCAGCTCGTCGAGGGCTCGAGCGCCCGGGACCGGGTCCCGTCCGGCCGTCACCTCAGCGTCCGACAGCAGAACCGTGACCTTCCGCTGAGCGGTCGACCGAGCCAATTGTCGACCGGCGGCTTTCAGCGCCAATGCCACGTCGGTTGTGCCGTGACCGCGAAGGCTCAGCACGTCACCAACGACGGCATCGATATCCCGCTTCTCATTCAGCGCCTTGATCTCGATCACGCGATCGCTGAAGGTGAGCACGGCCAATTCGACCGGTGCCCGATAACTACAGGCTGCCGCGGCGAGCGCGGCGGCCGCCAGTCGTTCACCGTTCATGGAGCCGGATCGGTCGATGAGTAGACACACCGACGTAGATGGTCGTTGCCAGCCGGTCGCCGTCAGATCGTCCAGCGAGACCGGTCTCCGATCCGCTCGAGCGCCCACGATGGCGTCCATGCTCTCGTCGATATCGAGATCGGTACGATCGACCGAGGCAGGCATTCGAACCAGGCGACCAGTGCCGCGGCTACGGGCCGGCCCGATTCGAGCCAGGTCGAGGACCAGTCGACTGGCAAGCTGCTTGGCCAGTCGAGCCAGATCCCGATCGGTGGCCTGGGCCATGGCGGCGAGCATCGTCAGAGCTTCGTCTGGGTCTTCTTCCATTAACTCGTCGAATGCGACTATATCGATCGAACCAACGTCGGGAGAAATGTCGCTGAACCGCTCGTTGCGGTCGAGGTCGCGGCGGCTTTGGGTTCGTCTCGCCTGATCCACCATGGCGTTATCGGCATCGTCGCCTTCGAGGATCCGATCGTCCTCGTCGCCCGGGGAGGCGCCCGCTACACCCGTTGGTGCGGGAGGGTGGCCGTCATCGGACGGCCCTTCGCTTTTCCCGAATCGTCACTCTCTCCGGGATCGCCATCGCTCTGTTCCGACTCCTCGGGTTCGGTCAGCGGAAACGCCTGATCGAACAGTTCGGTGATGATGTCCTCGGGCGTTCGAGTCACGCCATCTTGCACCTGCACCCGGCCGCTCAGGGCGCAGAGGGCGGCGTCCAGTCGCACCTCGCGGGTATCGGCACCGGGGCCCCGCAACATTTCCAATTGGGCTGCGAGCAGCACGAGGTCGATGGCGCCTCGAACCGACGAGCCGACGCGAAGATCGGGATGGGAACGGGTCGAGCGGACCAGTGCAACACTCCGAGCGACGAGGTCGGGATCGTCGTCGGTGGTGCGCGAGGCGATCGACTGCTCGTCGGATTCGGATTGGTAGTCCATCGCCACCCGGCACACCCGGTCGTAGATCGCGCCCGAGATGCGGGCGGTGCCCACCGCGTCGAACGGGTTCATCGCTGCGACGAATCGAAAGTCCGGATGGGCCTCGACCCGTCCGAGTCGGGGAATCGTCAGTTCGCCCTCGCTCATCACCGTGACCAGAAGATTCAGTGTTTCCTCGGGGATCCGGTTGATCTCCTCGAGGTAGAGCACGTGTCCCTCCATCAGGGCCCGGGTCAGGGGTCCGTCGATCCAGATGTCCCGCACGTACCCGGCTTCCAACACCTGGGCCGGGTCGAAATGACCGCTCAGTCGGGCGGGGGTGAGATCGGCGTTGCCCTCGCAGAACTCCATGCCCTGACCGGATCCCTCGGCGATCGAGCGCAGCAGCGTGGACTTGCCGGTTCCCGGCGGACCTTCGAGCAGGAGATGCCGACCCGACATCAGCGCCGCAACAACAACCTCGATCTCGCGCCGGCGACCAACTACCGAATCGGCGAGTTGTTCCACCGTGTGTGGGCCGTAGTGCGATCCGTTCCCCGCATGCATGGTGCGACCGTAGTTGGTCACCTGTCGCTCCATGAAGCCGGGATCTGGGCGATGGCGTACTCGGCCAGCTTGCCCAGCAACCGTGCGCCCTCTGCCGCCGATGCTCCAGCGGGGTCGCCGAGCACCCCGTTGGGAGAGACCGCCTTGATGCCTCGCTCCCGCAATTCATCAATCAGGTCCGAGATTGGTTCGGCCCGGCCTGCGGTCGCCACGTCCATATTCACTCGATCGGCTGCGAGGTGCAGCATGATCGACGTCTCGGTGCGGCCGGCGTGAGCATCGGACCCTTCGATCATGGGCAGGATCGCAATCACCCGATCCCCTTCTGATCGCAGGATTGGGATCGCCGATGCGAGGGCGGACCGGTTGCCGGCGTGTCCGCTGAGAAACACCACCGGACCCGACCATTCCCGGATCGATCGACCCAGTTCAACGACGATGGCACTGAGGACGTCGTTGCCGACACTCATCGTTCCGTCGAACCCGGCGTGTTCGCCGCTGGCCCCGAAATTCACGACCGGTGCCACCAACACGGGCCTCACACCGCGATCGTTCAGACGGGCGGAAAGTTCATCGGCCCAGGCTGCTGCGATTCGGCTGTCGGTGTCCAGGGGAAGGTGGGGTCCGTGCTGCTCGGTCGCCCCCAACGGGATGACGACGAGTGGCCGTGAAGGCACGTCGGTGGTGAAGGCATCGCCCAGCATCCAACCATTCTCGCCGTATCGCCTCCCAATCGATCAATGATGCGATACAAACGTGTGATGGCACTCGGTGGTGTTGAGGTTGGAGCGGGCTCGGTTGGCAACGATGCCGGCGAGGGGGATGGTGCTGTCATCGACCTGCGCGCCGCCATGAACGCCCGGTCGTCCGCTCGCGTGATCTCGGTTGAGGATCGCCGCTTCATGCGGGTATCACTCCACGGATCCCGTGCCGGCGACACCATCAGCCAGGCCGATTGCACCGTCGTCGAGGCCGGTTTGCGAACCGCTCGTGAGCAGCGACTTCCAGTGATCGGCCACATCGTGGCGGCCGGTCCCGACGTTTCCGAAGGTCTGGCCCCGTCGGTTGCGTGGAGTCGGATCGCCAAGGAGATCGTGCGCTGCAGCGGCGTCATTCCGGTGATGCTCGTCGTCGATGGGCCCGTCCTTTCGGGTCCCTCATTTCTGCTGGGCCTCGCCGACGTCGTGGTGTTCACCGAAGATGCTTACTCCTACCTGTCCGGTCCTCGCATGGTGCGTGACTTCACCGGAACCCAGATCAGCGGAGATGAGCTTGGCGGCGCCGGGGTCCATCAGCGCAGCAGTGGACTGGCGTCGGCAGTGGTCGAAACCGCAGCCGACGGCGAGGACTACCTACTCGAGGTTCTGTCGTATCTCCCCGACGATGTCGACAGCCTCCCGGCCTCAATCGAAACCGACGACCCGATCGACCGGCCTACCGCCGAGGCGGGTGAACTTCTTCCGACGACGGCGACGGGCAGTTATGACGTTCGCGACATCATCACCGAAGTGGTCGACGACGGCGTGTTCACCGAACTTCGGGCCCAGTGGGCACCAAACATCGTGACCGGCTTTGCCTCGATCGGCGGCTCGCCCGTGGGCATCGTGGCCAATCAGACCCAATCGATGGCGGGCAGTATCGACATCTCCGCCAGTCAGAAGGGTGCCCGTTTCGTCGGGTTCTGCGATGCGTTCAACGTCCCGCTCCTCACGATGGTGGACACCAGCGGTTTCCTCCCCGGCAAGGATCTCGAATGGCGGGGGATGATCCGTCACGGTGCTCAACTGGCCTTTGCCTACGCCCGGGCAACCGTGCCCCGGATCGGCCTGATTCTGCGGAAGTCCTACGGCGGCGCGTACATCGTTATGGACTCGGTCAACATGGGCAACGACGTGATGCTCGCCTGGCCCACGGCCGAAGTGGCGGTCATGGGCGCCAAGGGCGCGGTCGAGATTCTTCACCGTGGAGCTTCTGAAGAAGAAAAAGCGGAGCAGGTCGCCACGTATGAGGCGACCTACCTCACCCCGTATCCAGCCGCTGAGCGGGGGAGTATCACCGCCGTCGTCGAGCCCGAGTTCACCCGGTTCGAAGTGGCCAGCGCCCTACAGATGCTGGGCAGCAAGCGGGAGAAGCTCCGCCCCCGGCGTCACGACAACATTCCGCTGTAGCCCTGGACGCGGCGTGAAAAGGAAGAAAGCCGATCGCTCAGCGACCGGCTTTCAGACGCCGATTCTGGAAAGGGGGAAACCGACTCGGCGTCTTTTAGTTGCATCAAAGGGGGAGATGCACTAGGGAGATCCTACTTCAACCGTCCATATCTGAACAGTCGCGCGATATGTGAAAGCTGTCATATCGGGTACCGCTGTCGGTTGAGGCCCCAAAATGCGCCTCGCGGCGGACTCAGGACGGCAGGGTTCGAGCCAATTCGGCCGCAGTCGGTTCACGGCGCTCGCGGGCTTCGGGAGGCAGAAGATCGACGATCTTGTCCATCAGCACTGCCGTTTCGGCCTCGATATCGGTTGTCTGCGGGTGATACGGCACTCCGATCCGTACCTGCACGACCGGTGGATCGGCCAGATTCAGCATGAACGGCAGCTTGCGATTCCTGGGCCACGCCAGTTCTGTAGACCAAAGGCCGACGGGGACGATCGGGGCTCCCGAATCGAGGGCCAGGTTCACGGCTCCGAATCGGCCCTTCAACTCGGGGTCGAAGAAGTCGTGCCCACGAGGGATCGTTCCCTGGGGAAACACTGCGACCACTTCACCGGCGCGAAGGGCTCGGGCGGCCTCGCCCATCGGATCTCCACTTCGGTTCTCTCGATCGACGCGAATGGCACCCATCGCCTGTGCGATCGGCCCCACCACTGGCGCATCAGTTACTTCCTTCTTTGCGAGGAAACGAACGGGTCGGTCCACCCGGCTCACGGCCTGGCCCAGAACGAGCGGGTCGATGTAGCTGCGATGGTTCGATGCCAGCAGCACGCCCGAAACGTCGCTGAGGGAGGCGAGTCCCTCTACATCGATGCGGATCCACGGAAGGAACTCGGGTCGGACTAGCTCGGCCATGACCCGCTGGGGCTCGATTCCCAGCGGTTTGGGCACGCCCGGCGGAGCGGTGAAGTACAGGACGGGCCAACCGCTGAGTTTGGTGAATGCCCACAGTCGCGGGTCGGGGTTCACCGCGGTTGGGTAACCCACCATTCTGAGCATTGGCAGGTCGAAGATGCTGTCGGAGTAGGCGTAGCAGTCTGCGGGTTCGATCAGGTTCGCCCGACACCAGGCGGCGACCGAACGGGACTTGCCCCGATTCCAGACGAACTCCCCATCGACCGTGCCGTTGTAGGTGGTGCCATCGGTTGAGCGGTACTTCGTGGCCAGAACATCGTCGAGCCCGAGGAGGTCGGCGAAGGGTTTGACGACCTCGTAGGGGGTGGTGGTTGCCAGCACGACCTTGCGGCCGGCGGCTCGGTGGTCGGCGATCAGTTCCCGGGCGAACGGTTCGACCGCGTCGACCAGGGCAGGTGCCACCCGTTGCCCCGCCGCGCGCACGGCATCGACCGACCATCCTTTGGTAGCACGAACACCAAGCCGGGTGAGCGCCATCGACGGCAGGGTTTCCCCGATCACGTTGAAGACACCGAACAGGATGCTTTCGCCCCGAATCGGCTTCTCGGGCAGGACGCCTTCGGCCCGCATCGCCGCCGAAATCAGCGGCCCGCTCGCCCCCTGGAGCAGGGTCCGATCAAGATCAAAGAACGCAGCTCCAGCCATACCCAAAACCTATCGGCTGGATGCTTCTCGCCTCCAGGGGTGGCGAGGGCCGACTTACGTGCTGGCTCCGAGAGTGTTGTCCTCATCAGGCAGGTGGGTAGACCGATTGCGTTTGTTTAGGGGCTGGTTCCGTGGGTGTTGTCCTCATCAGGCAGGGTGGGTAGACCGATTGTGTCTACTCACGGGCTGGTTCCGAGGGTGTTGTCCTCATCAGGCACCCTGCTATTCCCTCCGGGGGCCGTTCCGCCGGCCACAGAGGCCTCGGCTTCGCCGTGACACTAACCGCTCGTCTCGCTTCCCGGTTTCACACAGCAACGCGCTCACCCCTCCGGGAGGACAAGGGTGGTGCTGTGGTGGCCTGCCGGCCCGAGGCGAGGGCTGGATTGTTTGGACCGGTAGGTCTGACGGAGCGCATTGTGGAATGCCCGGAGGCTGCGCCTCCGTGGCGATGGAACGGCCCCCGGAGGGGCAAGCATCCCTGCCTGATGAGGCGCAATCGGTCTACCCAAAAGCGTGCGTTCACACAGACCCTTGGAGCCTGGCGAGAGTGAACGCAATCGGTTTATCCACCTGCCTGATGAGGACAACACCCCTGGAGCCGCCTCGTTCCGTTGGAGGCGAGCGCAGGCAGGAAGCTGCCTCCGTGGAACGTGGCCGGAGCGACCCGACCTAGTCCGGGATCATGGAGCCCAGTGAACGCTCAGGATCGTGGGCGCGTTCGCCTCGTTCCGTTGGAGGCGAGCGCAGGCAAGAAAGCGCAGTTTCGCGGTGGTTCACGCGGACGGTTCACACTTTCAGCAATCACTGAGAGGCGAACTCGGCGGTCGGGGAGGCGGAACCCTGGCTTCTGAGGGGTGTGAGCTGCAGCTCACACCCAGCCTCGGTGATTCTCATGAAACCCCTGCTGGTGGACGATACTTGCAGGGTGGAATCCACGCAGGCACCCGAGATTGTGCTTCGGCCGCGGCTGCTCAGGTTGCTGGCCCAGCGGTTCGAGACCCGGGTCACGCTGATCGAGGCCGCGGCGGGGTTCGGCAAATCCACGCTCGTGCATCAGGCGATGGCAGAGAATTCCCTGATCAGCGATGGTCTCGACGTGTTTGTCACGTGTGCGCCCACCATGTCCGACGGGAACCGACTGCTCACCGAGATTCTGAAGAAGATCGCTACGGCCAGCGGTGGATCCGAGGGCGCAACCTCCATTTCGGAGGCGATTCTTGCCGAGGCCCCACATCGGGTCTGTATCGTTCTCGACGACTTGGACCGGCTCGCACCCGGGTCACCGGCGCTCCAAATGGTCAACGACCTGGCCCGGGATATGCCGAGAAACGGGCACCTGTTGATCTCGACTCGCCCTCCGGTCCAGCTGCAACTGGCCCGTCTTGCAGCCTCGGGCAACGTGATCCGGCTCACTGAAGCCGAACTCGGATTTGACGACGATGAACTATCACATCTGCTTGGTCCCGGGCTGGCGGGCGTGATCGACCCGGCCACGTTGCGATGGCCGGTGATGGCGGGATTGACCCGTTCGGTGGGTCGTGCCGAGTCCGAGTCCTATCTCTGGGAGGAAGTGCTGCGCCCGATGGATCCCACGCAACGTCTTGATCTCGCTCGCCTCAGCCTGTTCGATGCGGTGGATCAGGAACTGGCGTCTTCCATCGGGATCGATTCGCCGCTGTCATCGCTGCTCGCCACGGTTCCCCTGGCGCCGGTTCGTGACGGTGTGGCTCGACTCCACGCCCTGTGGCGCCCGGTGTTGGCCCCGCTCCTCGACGATGAGGACCGCAATCGCACGTTGCTCGCCGGCGCAGCGCACCTGCGATCGAGCGGAAAAACCGTCGAGGCGGCGCAGCGATATGCCGAGGCCGGCAGTGTCGAGGGGATAACGGGTGTCGCCGCCGATATCACCGGGCATCTGCTGTCGTCGACCCGACTGGCGGATGTGCTGGCGATCGACCGGCTCCTCCCTGAGAAGCTGCGACAGACCAGCCTTGGACGTTACGTACGTTCGATCGGTCGGATGTCTACAAGCCTCACCGACGCTATGGCCGACCTCGAAACGCTGGCGATGGACGCAGCGGCTGAGGGCGAAACCGACCTTGCGATCAGGTCGTTGTGGCGATCGATCCAGATCGACGGCCTCCTTACGGGATTCCCCGCCGGGCCACACCTGGCCGGCGAGGTCGAAGCGATCGCAGCCTCGGGCAACACCTTCGCCCAGGCGGTCGACGCCCGGCATCGCGCCGTGGTGGCATTGAGCGAGGGACGAGCCGACGAGGCGCTTCGGATAGGGCGCACCGAGTTCGGCGGATTCGGATCCGACGCAGGTGTGCTGTTTGGAAACCTTGGCATCGACTCATTGGATCCTGAGGCGGTCCTGATGATGTCCGCAACGCTTGAGAACATGGAGGGCGCTCCGGATGAAGACGACCTCACCGAGGATGGTGCGGTCGACCTGTTCGGTGCTCAGGCCCTTTGGTTCAGTGGACTCGTCGACCCGGTCGAGGTTGCGCCGGTCGCACTGTCGCTCACCAATCTCGTCGAGAACCAACAGATGCGCCAGCAGGACCTGATGATGAACTGCGCGGTCGCCAACGTGCTCTTCGCGGCTGGCGAGGAGGTTGATGCCGAGCGGTTGGTCGCCCGCGCCGCCGAACTTGGATCTCAGTTCGAAGGCACCCATCTCGAGGCGTTCGGCCGGGTCGCCTCCGCCGCATTGCTTTCGTATCAGGGCAACGAAGACGCCGCCGAGGGAGAGCTGCTGGAAGCGTTGGCGGTCGCACCGATCTATCGCTGGCCTCACCGTCCATTCCTTACCGCTATTGCGGCGCTGTCATCGCTCACTTCGAATCCGTTGACCGACGTGCCCGTCGATCAGATGGGTGCTCCGTTTCAGCTTGCCGTGCAGGCCGGGGAGGCGCTGAAGTCATGGCGCAAGGGCGACCCCGATCCCGCTGCGGCGTTGCCGTGGCACCAATCGCTGCTGCTGCGAGCGCACGTGTGGCCAAACCAGTTGGCCGAGTTGGCGATCGCAGCTCTGAGCGCTGGCGAGCCGCCGTCGGAGTCGATCGGTCCTGTGATCGCCAGCCTGCCCGACGCTTCCACACGCCTCCGTCGGATCATCGACCGCCAACAGCAGATCGGTGATCATGTTCGGTCGTTCGTTGCCCATCACACCGACCCCACGCACACCGCCCTTGAGATTTCCACCCTCGGGCAGTTCAAACTGTCGATCAACGGGGAACCGCTGGAGTCTCCCGAGTGGCTTCGGCGCGAACGGGTCCGTGAACTGATGGCCGTGCTGGTGCAGCACCGCCGGATCATGCGAGTCGATGCGGCGCAGCTCCTCTGGCCGGACGCCCCGTCGGACAAGGCGTCGGCCAACCTGCGAACGAACCTTCGCCACCTACAGAACTGTCTGGAACCCGATCGGCGATCCGAAGGAACCTGGTTCGTGCGTTCCGACAGCATGTGGCTGGAGCTTCCGGCGCAACGGTTCAGCCTGGACGCCAACCAGTTCGAACGGTGCGTTGCCGACGCCCGTCGTCACGAGGCGCAGGGGCTGCCGTCGCTGGCGCTCGAGTGTTATCAGATTGCGCTGGAGCACTACCAGGGCGACTACTTCGCCGAGTTCGTCGACAGCAACTGGCTCGAGTTCGATCGCATTCGGTTGCGGTCGCTCGCGGCGCAGGCGTCGGCCCGGGTTGCTGAGTTGTTGCTGGCCCGGGGTGAACCGGAGGCGTCGGTATTGGCTGCCGATCGGGCGGTGCGGATGGAACCCCTGTTTGAGCGGGCCCATCGTGCCCGGGTCCGAGGATTGTTGGGACAGGAGGATAGGTCGGCGGCGCGGAGCGCGATGGAAGTGACCTACCGGCTCCTGGCCGAGATGAAACTCACGCCCGAACCCGACACGGTGAAACTCGCCTCCAGCCTCGGCCTTACCTACGACACCTAAAGCGGTACGTGAACCCGCCCGAACCGCTCCAAACGGCGCCGAACCCCCCTGAACCGCTCAATTCGAGCAGTTCAGGGGGTCTGAACGGAAGCAAGAGCGTTTCGGGAGGATTCACGGTTGCCGCCACGCCAGCAAGGCAGCACGCAGAGCGTGTGCCAGCTCCGTGCCAACGTGGCCGGAGCGACCCGACCTAGTCCGGGATCATGGAGCCCAGTGAACGCTCAGAATGGTGAGCGCGTTCGCCGCGCACCGCCCGAGGCGAGCGAAGGCAGGAAGCCTGCCTCCGTGGAACGTGGCCGGAGCGACCCGACCTAGCCCGGGATCATGGAGCCCAGTGAACGCTCAGAATCAGGGACGCGTTCGCCTCGCTCCGTTGGAGGCGAGCGAAGGCAGGAAGAACAGGAAGCTCAGCTACGCCAGGTTGCGGCGGATGACGTTCAGGGCGCTACCGGCTTTGAACCACTCGATCTGCTCGGGGCTGAAGGTGTGGTTGCCTTCGAAGGTCCACGACTCGCCTGAGGGCGGAGTTACCTGAACGGTGACGGGCACTCCGGGGGTGAGTTCGGCCAGGCCGGTGACGGCGATGCGGTCGTCCTCACCGATCTTGTCGTAGTCGGCCGGATCGGCGAACGTGAGCGGCACCATGCCCTGCTTCTTCAGGTTCGTCTCGTGAATCCGAGCGAAGGAGCGGGCGATGGCGACGAGACCGAGACGGAAACGAGGCTCCATCGCGGCGTGCTCACGGCTGGAACCCTCGCCCATGTTTTCATCGCCGATGACGACCCAGGGCTGGTTGGCCTCGTGATAGTTCTTCGCCATGGCGGGGAAGGTTTCGATCTCGCCGCTGAGTTGGTTCTTTCCGTAACCAACCTCGTAGTCGGTTCCGTCAGCCTTCGTGAACGCATTGACCGCACCGAGGTACAGGTTTCCGGAGATGTTCTCGAGATGGCCTCGATACTTCAGCCAGGGACCGGCCATCGAGATGTGGTCGGTCGTGAACTTGCCCTGAGCCTTCACGAGGATTGGCAGGTCGGTGTAGTCGTTTCCGTCCCATGCCGGGAAGGGGGTGAGAAGCTGCAGTCGGTCCGAGCTCGGCGAGACAGCGACGTTGATGCCGGACCCGTCGCCTGGGGGAGCGACGAAGGTCTCTTCGCCCTCGTCGAACCCCTGTGGGGGGAGTTCGATACCAACCGGCACCGAGAGCTGCACTTCCTCGCCGGCGTCGTTGGTCAGCGTGTCGTTGATCGGGTCGAAGTCAAGTCGACCCGCCAGCGCCAGCGCCATGACCGTCTCGGGTGAGGTCACGAACGCCAGGGTGGCGGCATCGCCATCGTTGCGTTTGGGGAAGTTTCGGTTGTAGCTGGTGACGATGGTGTTGGTCTCGCCCGGTTGACGTTCACCCGAGCGGTCCCACTGTCCGATGCAGGGACCACATGCGTTGGCCAGTACCTGCGCACCCATTGCCTCGAAGTCCGCGAGCAGGCCGTCGCGTTCGATAGTGGCCCGCACCATCTCCGAGCCAGGGGTAACCAGCAGTTGGGTCTTGACCTTCAGGCCCTTGGCTGCAGCCTCGCGGGCGATCGAGGCGGCCCGGGTGATGTCTTCATACGAGCTGTTGGTGCAGCTACCGATGAGGGCGGCGCTGATCTCGAGCGGCCATCCCTCGCGTTCGGCTTCGGCGCCGAGGTCCTTCACCTCACGGGCGAGGTCGGGGGTGTGGGGGCCGTTGATGTGGGGGGTGAGTTCGTCGAGGTTGATCTCGATGACCTGGTCGTAGAAATCGGCGGGGTTGGCCAGCACCTCGTCGTCGGCTCGCAGGTGATGGGCAACGGCGTTTGCGGCATCGGCGGTGGCTTCGCGGCCGGTGCTCTTGAGGTAACGAGCGATGGCGTCGTCGTATCCAAAGATGCTGGTGGTCGCCCCGATTTCGGCGCCCATGTTGCAGATCGTGGCCTTGCCGGTGGCGCTGATGTTGTTGGCGCCGGGGCCGAAGTACTCGACGATGGCGCCGGTGCCGCCCTTGACCGTCAGGATCTCGGCGACCTTCAGGATGACGTCTTTGGGTGCGGTCCACCCGCTCAGAGAACCGGTCAGCCTCACACCGATTAGCTTCGGCCAACGAACGTTCCACGGGAACCCGGTCATGACGTCGACCGCGTCTGCACCGCCAACACCGATGGCGATCATTCCGAGCCCGCCACCGTTTGGCGTGTGGCTATCGGTTCCGATCATCATGCCACCCGGGAAGGCGTAGTTCTCGAGCACGACCTGGTGAATGATGCCCGAGCCGGGCTTCCAGAAGCCGCCGCCGTACTTGGCGCTGATCGACTCGAGGAAGTCGTAGACCTCTTCGTTGGTGTCAACCGCCCGGAGGAGGTCCTGCTTTGCTTCGACCTTGGCCTGAATCAGGTGGTCGCAGTGAGTTGTGGTTGGGACCTGCACCTCGGTGAGGCCGGCGGTGTCGAACTGCAGCCAGGCCATCTGTGCGGTGGCGTCCTGCATGGCGACCCGATCGGGGCGGAAGTCGACGTAGCTGACACCCCGCTCAACCTCGGCGTCGGGTCGATCGAGGTGGTTGGCGAGGATTTTCTCGGACAGAGTGAGTGGACGGCCCATGCGGTCGCGCATGCCTCCCACTCGTTCATCCAGCGTGGCGTAGACCTTGTTGATGAGTTCGATGGGGGTCTCGGGACCGACGGCCATGGTGCAACACTCCTGTGCGTTCTGCGGGTGACGTGATACAACTATAATACAAGTTCATCTGAAGGGAAAGACCGAGTGCGCCAGATCCGTTATCACCAGATCGCCGATTCGTTGCGCGAACGGCTGGTCGTTGGCGAGTTTGAAGCTGGACGTCTTCTGCCCAGCGAAGCTCAGATCGGCGAACGATACGAGGCCAGCAGGGTCACCGTGCGAAAGGCGCTGGAGGTGCTGCGGGGCGAGGGGCTGGTGGAGTCTCGACAGGGATTTGGCTGGATGGTTGCTGCGGTTCCGGTGTCCCAGCCCCTCAGTGGGCTGACCACCATCGAAGCCCAACTCGCCGCATCGGGCCGAACCGCCGAACGTCGGATTCTCGGTTTTTCGTTCGTCACAACCGACGGGCCTCGCCAAGCGGCGGCCAAGTTGGGGGACCGTGTTCTGGAAGTGCAGCGACTGAATCTGGCCGACGGTCAACCGTTCGCTCGCGTAACCGTGTGGTGTCGAGAGGATCTTGGCGCCACGCTGTCCAAGGCACAGGTCGCCAACGCCAGCTTCTATGACCTGATCGACAGCGACATCGGGGGCGCCACCCAGACCATCGGCGCGGATGTGGTGAGCGACGACGACGCCACCCTTCTGGGCGTGCCAGCACGCTCTGCGGTGTTGATGGTCGAGCGGACCACCTTTGACACCTCCGGCGCGGCGGTGCTGGTGGCGGAACATGTCTTTCCCTCCCATCTCACCCGTTTCGTAGTGGACCTGCCCGGTGGCATGCTTCCCGCGTAACTGCACCGGCGTCGGCCGGTGATTGTGGTTCGAGTGGGTTAACCACGGGCCGAATCGGCCGATGGAGGGTGGTGTTCCGGTCTGTTCCCGCCCTCGTGCTGCTGTCGTTTGTCCTCGTACTCGCCGGTTGCTCCCAGGAGACCCCCAGCGAGGTGGTTTCACCCGAGATCTCGGTCGGTGACCTGGTTGCCGAGGGGCACTCGCCCGAAGTCGCTGATTGTGTGCTCGGCCTTGCCGATGGAACCGCAGCCGATGGCCCCTCCGACGCGCTGATCGACTCGTGTTCGCGGGCCGAGGCAATGCTGAACGAACCCGAGTCAAAGCCGGTCGAGTTGGCCTTTGCCGGGCCGACCGCCTACGGCGATGATCCCGTGCTCGACGGGCTCTGGGACCGCTGCGAAGCTGGCGAAGGCATGGCCTGTGATGAACTGTGGGAACGGGCCCCGGTCGACAGTGACTACGAACGATTCGGCGTCACCTGCGGCGAACGTCAGAACGTCTTGAACTGCTCGGAACTGGTGCCCGAAGGATCCGACACGGATGAGGGCGAAGTCTCCGACGAGGAGTAGCTAGCTAGCTGACTGGTGGTCTGCTCGGACAGCCAGGCTCGAACCTGGTCGCTGTCCTCTCCCAGTGCCGGTGGCCTCTTGCGACCACGAAGAGGAGTGTCGCTAAGTGTCATTGGAGCGCGAGGTCCGGCGATGCCCTCCACGTCCCAGACCGGCTGCAGACCGAGTTCGTCGGCGGCGGCGAAGGCTTCGGTGATCGTATTGATCGGTCCGGCTGGCACCCGGGCTGCGAGCAACAGTTCAGTCCATTCGGCCGCCGGCCTCGTGAGCAGATAGGGAGCCAGGAGTTCACCCATCACTCGAATGTTCGCAACTCGATCCCGGTTCGTTGCGAACCGTTCATCGGCCGCCAGTTCGGGGGCTTGGATAACTTCGCAAATGCGTTGCCACTGTCGATCGTTTCCGGTGGCGATGATGAAGGGTCCGTCGGATGCGGTGAAGACCTCATAGGGCGCAACCGAGGCGTGGCGATTGCCGGCCCGGGTGGGACTGCTGCCGGTCAGCAGTGACGCTGAGCTGGCGTTGACCATGCCTGCGAGTAGCGACTGCATGAGCGAGACGTCCACGACCTGACCTCGGCCGCCGTTGGTGTGGCGGGCGTGTAGTGCGGCGAGAATTCCGGCCAGCGAGTGAAGTCCGGCGAGAACGTCGACCATCGCCACCCCCACCCGATAGGGGTCACCGTCGGCAGGACCTGTGAGGCTCATCAGCCCGCCCATGCCCTGGACCAGAAAGTCGAAGCCGGGCATGGCCGCCCCGGCGCCTTCGGTGCCGAACCCACTTATGGTGCAGTACACAGCCTTCGGGTTCGCCTCGAGAAGCGACGTGGAGTCGAGCCCGAAACTCGCCATCACACCGGGCCGGAAGTTCTCGATAACAACGTCGGCGCGGTGGGCCAGGCGAGTGGCGATGGCGAGGTCCTCGGCGTCGGTCATGTCAAGCGTGATGCTCTTCTTGTTTCGGTTGATCGAGGCGTAGTAGGTGGACATCCCGTCATCGAGGAAGGGTGGCCAGTGTCGGGTGTCGTCGCCGCCGTCGGGCCGTTCCACCTTGATCACCTCCGCCCCCATGTCGGCCAGATGCATCGTGCACAGAGGCCCAGCCAGCACTCTCGAGAAGTCCGCAACGACGATCCCAGCAAGTGGACCCGGACCACCGTGGTCGTCTCCGCCGTCGTTTGCCTGCGCTTCGGTCTCGCCATTCACACTGGGCAACCTAGATGGTCGGCTGCCAACTCAACGATCCCTGAGCCCAATCCGGTCAGATGGCCTTTGTGCCGAATCGGCGTTTGATCTCGTCGACTGCTGCGTCCACTTCCGGTGGGCGACCGGGTTCGAACAGCAGTGACTGTTGCACGTTGTTTGGCGCCGTCAGATTGCTGATCGAGATCCCGACCTTCGTGCAGGCCCCGCTGCGCACAAACTCGAGTTCCTGATTGAACAACTTCTTGGCGGCTCGCCCGATGGCGGCCGAGGACCATGTGGCCTCGGGCAGGGTGGTCGACCGGCTGAACGAACGAAAGTTATTGTCCCGCAGATTCAACGTGACGGTGCGGCCCATGAGGTCCTTCGAGCGCATCGAGCCCGAAATGCTTTCCACCAACTCCAACAGCACCATGCGGGCGTCGTCACCGGTCATGACGCCCGACGGCACTGCACGCTGTGAGCCGATCGACTTGCGCTTCCGGTTGGTCTCGATCCGGCGGGGATCGCAGTTGTTGGCCAGCGCCTGAAGGTGGTGGGTGTGGGCCACGCCGATTGAGGCGGCGAGTCGTTCCGGGTCTGCGGTGGCCAACTCGCCGACCGTCGCAATGGCCAGTTGGCCCAGCTTCTCCGTGGTCTTCTTGCCGACCCCCCAGAGTTTGTTGACCGGGAGAGGCCACAGGAAGTCCAGTTCGCCACCTTCGGGGATCACGAGCAGTCCATCCGGTTTTCCCGCCTGGCTTGCCACCTTTGCGCAGTGTTTGGTGGTGGCGACACCGACGGTGATGGGGAGGCCGACCTCGTCACGGATTCGGCGCCGGAGGGTCCCGGCGATCTTGGGTGCGGGTCCCACGATCTTTCGTAGCCCGGTCACATCGATGAACGCCTCGTCGATCGATACGCCCTCAACCAGAGGAGACGTGTCATGAAAGATCTCGAAGACCTTGCGGCTGGCTTCCACATAAGCGTCCATTCGGGCATCGACCACCAGGGCCTCGGGGCAGAGTCGAAGGGCTGCGGCGGTTCCCATCGCGGTTCGAACACCCTTGGCTTTCGCTTCATAACTGGACGCCAGCACGATGCCGCGGCCCACGATCATCGGGCGATTGCGAAGCGTCGGGTCGTCGCGTTGTTCGACCGACGCGTAGAACGAGTCCAGGTCGGCGTGGAGGATCGAAGCGGGCACAAACATATGTTCGCTTCTCGTCGCAGCCCGGTCAAGCCCTGATACGGATGGGTAAGGGCCCAAAAAGTGGGCTCGGGGCCATCCGAATACGAACGGGTGATCAAATCTCGGCAAACAATCGCTGATCGGTTTGCTTCTGGGGTTTTTACCTGAGCATGCTGTGTCAGGGCGGAGCAGCCCTTTCAAACATCACATGTGGGAGTTGATCAGATGAGAGCAAAGAGGCTTTTAGCCGCCTTCTTGACCATCACACTATTGGGCGTCACCGCCGCGGTTGGCGGAGTCTCGCCGGCGGCGGGTCAGGTTGCCGAGACAGCCGAAAGTGCGTCGGTGCCGCCATCGGCCCGGGTGAGTTCAGGTGAGATTCTGCGCCTGTACCGCACCATTCTCGGCCGCGACGCCGAACAGGCCGGACTCGAGTACTGGATGCAAGCCGTCGCCGACGGAGCAACCTACGGCGATCTGACCTTTGCGTTTATCGCCAGCCAAGAGTGGAAGAACGCCGTAGGCGACGGCCTCTCCGACGAGGAATTCGTCGAGCGACTGTACGTGCAGGCGCTGGGTCGCCCGTCGGACCCCGAGGGTCTGGACTACTGGGTGAACGACATTCTCGGTTCCGGCGCCTCCCAGCGCAGCATCATCCGCTGGTTCGCCGAATCTCAAGAACAGAAGAACGCCACCGTTTCCGAAGAGTCGTTGAAGCTGGACATTCTCCACATCAACGATCACCACAGCCATCTCGAGAATGACGACATCGGCCTCGAACTCGCCGGAGCCGAGACCGACGTCGACCTGGGCGGTTTCCCCCGACTCGTCGCCAAGTTCAAAGAACTCGAGGCTGAACTCGAAGGCGAAAACGTCGTCAAGCTGCACGCAGGCGATGCGATCACCGGAACCCTTTACTACAGCCTCTTCAAGGGTGAGGTCGACGCGGCGCTCATGAACGAGATCTGCTTCGATGCCTTCGCACTTGGCAATCACGAGTTCGACGATGGCGATGCCGGCCTGGCCGGGTTCCTCGACTTCCTGAACGATTCCACCGACTGCGACACCCCGGTGATTGCAGCCAACGTCGTTCCCGGAGAAACGTCACCGCTGGCCGAGGGATACCTCCAGCCCCGGATCGAACTCGACTACGACGGTGAACGAGTCGGCTACGTCGGCATCGACATCGCCAACAAGACCAAGAACTCCTCCAGCCCCGACGCTGACACCGAGTTCCTCGACGAGGTCGAGACCGCTCAGGCTCAGATCGACGAGCTCCGCGCCGAAGGCGTGAACAAGATCGTTCTTGTCACCCACTACCAGTACGAGAACGATCTTGCGCTGGCATCGATGGTGAGCGGCGTCGACGTGATCATCGGCGGCGACAGCCACACGCTCCTCGGAGACGAATTCGAACAGTACGGGCTCAACCCGCAGGGTCCCTACCCGACGATGACGACCGACAGTGTCGGCGCACCGGTGTGTATCGCACAGGCCTGGGAGTACAGCCGGATCGTTGGACAGATCAGCGTCACCTGGGATCAGTACGGCTTCGTGACGTCCTGCGAGGGCACCCCGCACCTGCTCATCGGCGACAACTTCACCCGTGAGGTTGACGACGAAGACGTGGCCCTCGAAGGAGAGGACCTCGCAGCGGTTCTCGCGGCGGTCGAGGCCGCTCCCGAACTGTCGATCGTCACCCCCGATGCTGGCGCCCAGGCCATCCTGGACGGCTTCACTGACCAGATCGCAGCCGAGACGGGTCGAGTGATCGGCACCGTCTCCGAAGACCTGTGTCTGGAGCGAATCCCCGGTCAGGGCCGTTCGCTCATCTGTGATGTCGAGGACACCCAGGACATGGGTGGCGACATCCAGCAGCTGGTGGCCGAGGCATTCCGGGCCCGGAGCTTCGAGAGCGACATCTCGATCCAGAACGCCGGTGGCGTCCGGATCGACGTGCCGGCCGGCGATCTGACGATCGCTACCGCCTACGAGGTTCTTCCCTTCTCCAACACGCTGGTGAATCTGGAGATGACCGGTGCCGAAATCAAGGCAGTGTTGGAGGACGGACTCGACTTCGCCCTCCAGCCCGACGGGTCAACCGGTGCGTACCCCTATGCCGCCGGTCTGCGGTGGAACGCTGACGCAACCGAGGACAAGGGTGCCAGAATCACCAACCTGGAGTACCAGGCCAAGGGCACCACCGAGTGGGTCGCCTTCGATGAGGCCGCAACCTACACGGTTGTCACCAACGACTTCATCGCAGCCGGCCGAGACGGCTACATCACCTTTGGAGAGATTGAAGAGGGCCGGATCACCGACACCTTCATCAACTACGCCCAGGGTCTGATCGACTACATCGAGATCGACCTCGAGGGTGTCGTCGCCAAGCCTGCAGCTGAGAACTACTCAACGCAAAGCTACGCCCCGCTGCCGGGTTAACAGGACTACCGCCTCGCACCCACGAGTGTGAGGATTGCGAAATCGACGGGTTCGGCTCCCTTGGAGCCGGACCCGTTGCGGTTTTTCGGCCGGCGTCTCGCCGCGCCCCGTTGTTTTCGTCCCTGACGCCTTTCGTGCACCGGCCAGTGCGTGGGCTCAGTTGGTGGCGACGAAGACCGTGGACGACGCTGCGAGCGAAGCGGACAACGTGGTTCCGGCCGGCACTGAGACCGCCACGGAGTCGGGATAGTCGACTCGGTGGGCGATCGATCCGCTCGTGGCGTTGACGGTGACGGCGTCGGCCGCGACTCCGCCGAGTCCCTCGAGCACCACCACACCGTCGGTGGGAACCGGCGATCCCACTTCGTGAGGGACCCCGAGTTGGTCCGACAGGGCAACCGCGGTGGGGACACTGAGGAATCCGGTAGCCAGTCGAACATGAAGCGTGCGCTGGACGAACAGGAATGCGACGGCGTCGGCATCGGTCATCGACTGCGCCACCGCAGGATCCGCAATCGTGTTCGACGTCCTGCCGGCAACGCGCACGTTGTCGACCCGGGTAAACCAGGGCCGCAGGTAGCTGTGGCCCAGGCCGCTGAGGTAGTGGGTGGGGTCACTAGCGGGGAAGTACCCGCCGAACGAATCGTGCACCATCAGCACATGAGTGTCGGCGGCGCCGGGTGTTGTGGACTGCGCCAGCGGACGACCCTCGATGCTCGTGTCGACATAGGCGATGGTGCTCGGTTCGGGCTGGTCGATGGTGATGAGGTTCACCGACTCGGTGTTGTCGTACCCCACGAGCCCGTCCAGGTCTCCGGGTCGGTCCACGGCCTCAGACGAGAGACCCCGCTCCTCCCACACGTCAGGGTCAATGGCATCGACCACGAGTTCCATTCCCGCCATCGCTCCGGCAGGACTCCAATGGGTGTCGATCTGCAGGGCGTGATCGGCGGTGTTTACCGCAGTGCCAAGGTCGATCACGCCGGGTTGGTTCGCCAGTCGGTCGACGACGAGTTCGTTTGCCGCATGGCACGGCGCCTCTATGTCGCCCATCAGTTCCGGGGCGATACCCGAACGATCGGGGGCGATGGCAAACACCATCGTCTTGCCTGCGGACTCGAGCAGATGGTGGAGCGATGCGATCTCCGCTGACCATTCGGCTTCAAGTTCGGGCTCGACGCAGGCCTGATCGGTCGCATCGGAGATGAACAGCCAGTTGTCCTCACCCAGCAGTACGCGATCGCTTTCCGCCACGGCTTGGGCGTAGTTGTCATCGATGATCCGAGTGGTGCTTCGTTCGAACTCGAAGGCCAGTTCACGGCCAGGAACGTTCTCGATCACCATCGATTCGATGTCGCGGATCGACCGGTTCTGGGTCGGCGGTGCGAACGCCGACCCGTCGGGGGCGTTCTCGATTTCCTCAGGCCCGGAGTCGCTATCGGAGGCGATGCCCACGAACGTCACTGCGGCCGGAATGAAAATAAAGGCGACGAGGGCCAACATATTGGTGATCGGCCACGTGCGTGGTTGAGAGGGCGTCGACATCAGAATTGGAAGTAGAGGAACGGCGTATACACCTGGGACAACACTCGCACCCCGACCAGCGGCACCGCCACCAGGTAGAGGGCGAGCCGCACGGTGTCGCCCTGCCAACCGCGGACCGGTAGGAGGCGCACGGGACGGTAGACGTCGGGCAGCGCCGAGATGATCAGCCCGCCGAACAACGCGGTGGCCGCCAGGGGAGTGAAGGCGTTCGCCACCGAGGTGGGGACGGCCAGACTGGGGGTGAATGCTGCGACGAACAGGTTGCCGGCGGTGGTGAGGTCGGGTGATGCGAACAGGATCCAGCCGAACACGACCACCAGCAGGGTCCAGACCCGAAGTAGCGGGTGGCGGGATTCAGCCGACACCCCGAACCTGCGTTCCACCAGAAGGGCTGCGCCATGCCAAGCCCCCCAGAGCACAAACGTCCATGCCGCCCCGTGCCAGAAGCCGGTGACCAGGAAGACGATGATCAGGTTGCGATAGGTCTTCCAGCGACCGTTCCGACTACCGCCCAGCGGGATGTACAGGTAATCGCGAAACCACGTTGAGAGGGTCATGTGCCAGCGACGCCAAAAGTCGGTGATGGTCGATGCGAAGTACGGACGATTGAAATTCTCGGGGAAGGTGAAGCCCAACATCTGCCCGAGGCCGATGGCCATGTCCGAGTACCCGGAGAAGTCGAAGTAGATCTGCACGGCGTAGCCGAAACCGGCGATCCAAGCCGTCAGCATCGTCGGGTTCTCCGCGGCATAGGCCGCCTCGACCAGCGGTGCGACGGCGTCAGCGATCAGAATCTTCTTGGCGATGCCCCAACAGAATCGGGCAAACCCGTTTCCGAGTTCTTCGAAACCGACCGACCGCAAACCCAGCTGCTCCTTCACGTCGCGGGCCCGAACGATCGGCCCTGCGATCAGCTGCGGAAAGAGGCTGACGTACAGAAGGAGTCGTAAGGGGTCGCTCACCGGCTCCAGCCGACCGGCTGCTACGTCGAAGGTGTAGCTCATCGACTGGAACGTGAAGAACGAGATTCCGATGGGGAGCACGATCGTGGGCACGACCACCGATCCGCCACCGAACATCCCCGACAGGTTGTTGACGGTTTCGGCGAAGAATCCGGCGTATTTGAACCAGCCCAACAGGCCGACGTTGGCGATGATCGAGGCGGCAACACACCCCTTCACAATCCCCATTCGGCCGCGACGGCGAGCGATATTGGCGAGGTCGGCCGCCATGTAGTCGATGATGACCGACACGGTCAGGAGAAGAACCAGCTCCTCGCTGCCCCACCAGTAGAAAAACAGGCTCGAAACGAGCAGGAAGATGTTCGCCAGTGTGACTGAAGCCCTGAGCAGTGGCGCGTGCACAAGAAGCACGATCGGGAGGAACAGCCACAAGAAGGCGACTGAAGGGAACAGCACCGATCGATCCTAAACCGCTGCGGCCGAGGGGAGGGGGAGCGCCCCGCAAGTGCGAGCCGGTGTCATGTTGCGGGAAACGCCGCTACGACGGTGGCCAGGACCGCTTCTGGGTTGGCTTCGAACCCGGTTTGGGGCCGAGTGCCCAACGGCGACGCCACGCCCCAGCTTCGGGACCGGTGAGCTCGGAGATCTCGCCGGCGTGAGCCTTTTTGCGCGACTCCCACCAGCCAGAGGAGAACTCCTCGGCCAGTTCGCTCACTCTGGTTTCGATCCGTTTGGCGAAGGTCCGAGCGTCCTCATCGTCGCCGGAGCGCATCGGGGCGCCGAAAACAACCGCACAACGCGAGCGCGACGGCCAGTTCGTGCCCTTCGGGAGGATGCTGCCGGTGCCGTCGATGTAGGTGGGCACAACCGGTACGCCGGTCTTCTTGGCGACGAACGCCGCGCCAGGTCGATGTTCCCTGCTCCACCCGTCGGGTGAGCGTCCACCTTCTGGATAGATCAGTAGCGAGTTGCAGCCGTCGATGGCCTCGATCGCATTCTCGATGCTGAGCTTTGAGAGCTTCTGGCGTTCGATAGGGATCGCGCCGATGAAGAGTGCAGAGAGCGCCCCTGCGACCCGGTTAGGGAAGAAGTAATCAGCCCCTGCCGCCACGGCAAGGTTTCGTCGCAGATGCGAAGGAATGGTGGCGAGGAGTAACGAGGTGTCGGCGTGGCTGTGATGATTGGCTGCGAAGACCACGGGACCCTCGACGTCGTGGAGTCGGTCCGAACCGATCACCCGCGGCGATCCGTAGATCTGAATCGCCGGTTTCATGAATCCCCAGACACCGATCTCGCGCGCCACCTTGGCAGGACGGGAACGGGCCCATTTGGTGTCGTACTGCACCCCGACGGTGGGCTCTGGAACAGGTTTCTCTACCCCCTTGGGGGTGGACGGAGGTGTAGTAATGAAGCGAAGCCAACCCATACGTGCCTATCGGTCTACTGAACGTCTGCCATGAAGATAGGCGGATTGTGAATATGGGTAAGGGTTGGTGCCGGACCCACGACATCCGACGCCATTTCGAGAGCGTCGTTGAGGGTTGAAGCCGGCTTGAAGCCGAGACGGCGCACCGCTTTGGGGTCGCCTCCGACCACGATCACGCCGCCCAGGTACTGCATGGCGTGGGACGCCCAGTACCACATATAGAACGGATGGACACCGTGATAGGCGTAGCTGGTTCGGTACAGGTGCCGGTACCACTCGTCCTCGGCGTACTGCTTCTCGTACTTCTTCTCGATTTCGATCGGATCGGTGGTGTCGGCCAGAACCTGCTCGAAGAAGTCGATGTAGCTGGGGTGGTGAACCGGATGAAACTCCCACGGGGTGGGGTGGCTCATGATCAGCACACCACCCTCGCGGACGACGGGTTTACCCCGGTAGAGGTTGAAGAAATATCCCAACCCCTGCACCGTCACCAGAATGGGGTTCATGATGCTGTTCACGTTGTAGGGCGTGAGGTAGGGGAGTCCCATCGTCACGATGTCGGTCTGCCCCTCCACGGGCACCATGTGCTGTTTGTAGACCATCTCGGTGGTGCGTTTGTGTACGGCTTCAACATCGCCGGCCTGGACCGAGGTCATCTCGTACGGCGCCTTCCAATTCTGGAACGCCTTCCGTTTGGCGGTTGACGGCATCAGCTTCAAACCGGCCTGCATGCCGGCAAAGCTGGCTCGATCGCGCGCCGACCATTCCCACTCGCGCTTCTGCAGCATCGACATGGGGCCTTCCTTACCGAAGACGTTGGTGTTCACCGTGGTCTCGATCTGGAAGATGCGCGGTCCGCTCTTCTTGATGACTTCACCCTGACGCCAGTTGGAGCGGTGCAGCTCGGAGTTGTCCTGATCCATGAAGCTCTTGCTGTGACGCATCGTCTTCACGTTGTGGTGGGCTCGCACGCCCTGATACCCCGACAGTCCGGTCGCCGTACTCTTCCAACCGCCGTCCATGCTGACCAGGTTGATGTTGACGTACACCACCAGATCGCTCTCGGCGGCCCGCTTGGACATCTGCACGACCTCGTCGTGTTTGGTCGTGCCCAGAATCACCATGCCATCGGGATCCTCGGCATCGTGGTTGTACAGCTGGCCATAGGGGGCGAACGCTTCGTACACCCGGTCGCCGACGGCGTGGCGCAGTTCGTTTTCGGTCATGCGTCGATGCAGACACAACGCCGCAATGATGTGAACGTCGTCGACGCCGGCGGCAGCGGCGTGGTCGAGAACCTGTTCGATGATCCGCTGACGAATGTCGGGCCGTTGCATTGGAGGCAGCGGCAGGGAGATGTCGTCGAAAGCGATCGTGAGCTTCATGCCCTTCTTCATCAGCGAAGGGAGCGGGTCGTCGTCGATCGGGTTCAGCAGCGCGTCCTCGATCGCCGCCTCGGGGTCCTTGATGCCGTGCAGAGGTTCACCCGGGTAGATCACCCGCGATCGTCCGATCGGCAGCTTCTCCATCCGGAAGCCCTCGCCATGGTGGAACAGGATCGGAGGGGTCTGACGATCCACCTCCAAGACGAACCCGGGCCTCGGGTTGGGTTTGTTTTTACTCATGCTCGATCATTTTCTGCTCTTCTTTGCGGCGGGAAGCGGGCCAAGGGGAAGGAGGCGGTCGGTGCCGCCGCCCGCTTTGTTCCAGTTCTCGATCAGCCAGCCCCGCTTGGATGCGATCGACGCCAGGCGGGTCTCGGGATTGACCGCCACGGGATATCCGACGGCATCGAGGAGGGGCAGATCCGAAGACGAGTCGGCGTAGGCGACGGACTCGCCGAGGTCGAGACCGTGTTCGTCGGCGTAGTCGCGCAGTTCCTGGGCTCGAACCTCGCCCGTCGGCGGAACGGTGAGTAGCTCGCCGGTGTATCGATCGTCGCGCACGCTCATCTCGGTGCAGATGACGTCGTCGAAGAGCGGTCGGAGCGGGTCGACGACGATGTTCAGGGCACCGGTGATGAGCACGGTCCGGTGGCCGAGCGCTCGGTGTTCTCGAACCCTGCGAACCGCGGCCGGGAACGCCTTGGTGAGGATGTGGTCGGCGAGAAGTTCGCTGCCGAGCTTGTCCATCTGGGCCACTGACGCTCCGTCGTAACGTCGGTAGAAGTGACGCAGGAAGTCGGTGCGGTCACGAGCGTCCAGCGCCAGAAGCCCCGGCGCCTCGCCGAAGGTCTTCACCGCAAATCGCACCCGGTCGGCAGGGCCCATATGCCGGGTTGCCAACCATGCATAACTGAAGACCACATTGGAGGCGATGATCGTGTTCTCAAGGTCGAACGCCGCCAGGTGGCGATCGGTGGAGAGCACCTTCGTGCGCATCCGCTTGACTCGATCGTCGGGATCGCTGCGGGTGGGCGTGGTTTTGACCCGGGCGTGGTGCACAACCGACGGGAGGTGAATCTGGGTCACATAGTGTTCCCAGTCGATGATGGCCGGGTCACAGCCGAGGCTGTCGGCGTCGGCTTTGGTAAGTCCGTCGTGTAGTCCGACCAGATTCTCGACGCCGTAGAGCGCTTCGCACTCGGCGTAGGCGCCGTAGATCTTCACGTACCCCATGGCCCGCTCGACCTGATCCTTCTGGTCCTCCACCTGGGCGTTGAGCATGGCCTGCTTGCCGCGCAGGGGTAGCCGCTTCAACGTTCTGTCGGCGCGATCCAGGCTCTTCTGGGCCCGAGTCAGCTGCCGCTCGACAGCTCCGCGACCGGGAAAGGAGAACTTCGCAACTGCGATGGGTTGACCCTTGCGGTCATAGAGCGGGTTTTCGGTGAACCAACCGTTGACCAGATCGACGAGCTGGCGGTAGTGCAGCGGGTTGCGGGTGCCAGAGGCGACCTGGGTGATGTCGACGGTGTCGGGATCGACCACGCCTCGGGCGGCGACATCGATGATTGCTGCGACGACGAGGTCGACGGGGATGACGTCGACGACACCCTCGGGAACGCCGGGGAATTCCTTCAGCAGACCCTGGGCGTAGCTGATCAGGATCGGCTCGGCCATCCGGAAACCCTTGATCCATCCCGGAACCGGCTCGGCCCAGGCGGACTCGATGATCGAGGGGCGGACGATGCTGACCGGGACGTTGCCCCGGCTCTCGACCAGCGCCCGTTCGCCGAGGGCCTTGGTGTAGGCATACGCGTCGGGCCAGCCGAGCGATGCGGCCCGGGCCCGACCCGCTTCGACCAACTGCTCGCTCACCCAGCGCTGACGAAGTTGTTCGGTCTTGGCCGAGAGAAGCGGCGTGCCGGCAGCGCCCAGTTCGTGGCGGGCCCGGGCCCGGAACTCCTCCAGTCGGGATGCGGCGCGGGACTCGGCATCAAAGTCGGCCCGAGTGCGTCGGGCCGCCTTTACCTCGGAGCGCCAATTCACATCGATGTGGAACGGGGAGTCACTGAGCAGCTGCTCGGGAGCGTGACCCCGACGGTTTCCGGCCACGTAGCAGGTGGACACGCCGACGAAATGCGGGGTGACCCCGAGGTCCTGCAGCGTCTGCACAATTCTGGTGGCGCCGAGCAGATTGACCTCGACCGCCAGATCGATCGCCGCGTCGAAGCTGACGGTGGCGGCGCTGTGGATGACGGTGTCGCACGACGACATGAGGGCTCGACCCTCATCGTCGAGGGCGAGGCCATCGGTGCCGACGTCGCCGGCGATCACCTGAACGCGAGCATCGACCTGCGCCCAGAACGGCTCCGCCCCGGCCTTCCGGTCGCCGTCACCCAGTTCGGTCATCCAGCGGTGGAAGACGTCGTTGCGGAAGATCTCGCGACGGGCCCGTTCGGCTGGGGTGGAACGTTTTCCCGGCCGGACCAGAAGAACCAATTCGCAGTCGGGGACCGACCGCATCAGGCGCTCGACCAGTGCCGTCCCGAGGAAGCCGGTAGAGCCGGTTATGGCGATTCGCTTTCCGGCCAACCTCTTCGAAACTGACAATTCGTGCTCCCGATCATGGCCCGCCCCGCCCCATCCGGTGCGGGAGCCCGCTACAGCATAGGGAATCATCGGCCGCCACCAGCACACCTGAGCTGGTGGCTGGGTCTCCCTCCTGCTCACGGTCCGGCGCGGCTACGGTTTCAGCACAATGGAACAGCATTCCCGTTCTCGCTCGATCCGCCCGCAGGCGCCCCGACGTACCGCTGCGTTGTCGGCGTTCCTTCTGGCCGTGCTCGTCGCCGTGTTCGGGGTTGGCATGTCGATCAGCCCCAGCGGAGCCCAAACCACCGACTGTACGGTCGGCCTGGTCGACACGACCGGACAGATCGATGCCGGCGCCGTCGAGGATGCCATTGACAGGTATCTCGAAGTGATTCCGGAAGCGCAGGTGTTCGTTCGGTCCAGCGACGATGGGTCGAATCTAGATCAGCTCCGAGAGCAAATCCTTGCCGACTGTCCGGGTGCTATCGGAGAGTATCTCTTCGTCGCAATCGACAGTGCCAACCCGCCTCAAAGTTCCGTGTTTGGTAGCCGGCTGAGCACCTCGTTGGCCGAAGAAGTTAGAACCGGTGCAATGCGCGAGAACCTCCGAGGCGGCGATCTGACAGGTGGCCTCGTCGCTGCGATCGGAGACGCTTCGATTGTGGCCGAGACATTCGGTGAGGAGGTCGTGATTGACCGGGAACCCGCCGCACCGGTGGAGGATTCGGGAAACCTCGGCTCGCTGATTCTGGCCGGTTCGGTCGTTGGGCTCGCCGGTGTCGGGGGCGGCGTGATGGTCCGCAACCGGCGGAAACAACTGGCGGAGATGCGCCAGACGTTCTCCACCCAGATCGCCCAGCCCCGGATCCGAATGGGAGCGGCGCGCGAACGCGATGCCCGCTTGAGCGAGCAGGGCGAACGATTCTCTCGCACCGTCGAGGGGCGCACCCTCGACCAACTACGACACCTCCAGCACGGGGTTGCCACCGCGGGAAACGACGCGGAACGTCAGGCCACGCTGCTGACCAAAGCAACGCCGAAGGGCATCGAGAGCGCGTCGAGCGAGGAACTGGAGGTGGGCGCAACACGCCTGGCCGAGTTCACCGAATCGCTGGATCGTTATCAACTGAGTCTCGACAATCTCACCGCGTTTGGCGAACTGCTGGACCGGCTTCGGGTGGCGCTTCCCACGAAACGAGCCCTACTGCTCGAAGAGTTGGCCGACGCCGACGATTTGGCGGGCCAGAGGACCCGTTCGGGATGGAAGATCGACGAGGTGATTCAGCAACTGGCATCATCGAGACGAACCGTCACCGGTGTCTCGTTCGACGAGCTGAAGCTCGACCTGTTGGAACTTTCAGACCAGCTCGAGGGGGCCGAGGCCGAACTGTTCGCCGCCCGACACGAGGCCGAAGTGGTCGTGGACCGACCGGACGGGCTCGCCAACTGGGCGAACGAATTAGCCGCGGCAGAATCCGACGAACGAGCCCGAATCACCGAGACCGATCAACGGTTCGCTCAGGTCGTCGTGCCGCACGCCAACGAATCGTGGGACTGGGCGACCGAACACACTGCGGTTGCCTCGGCTCGGCTGGACCGATCGGTTGAGCGGCGAGACGGCGGCGTCGAGATGATCCCCACGCAGGATTGGGATGGCATCGCCGCCGAGTTGGAGGCTGCGGGTCTGGAACTAAACGAGGCCGACGCGTTGCTGGACGCACTCGACACGCTGATGGTCGACCTCGAACAGGCGAAGATCGAGAGCCCGGGAATGATGCGGGCTGCGGTTCAGGAGCTTTCACAGCTCACCGCATTCATCGCGTCCAAAGCCACCGACCTAGCGCCCAAGTATCACCTGCAGCCCCGCAAGGTTCAGGAGGTGCTGGAGGAAATGGGACGCGAGCTGACGTTGCCCCGCCCCAACTACCTGCGGGTGGCGCGAACTCTGGATCGGATCGACCGGCAGATGGATCAGATGTTGCTCGAAAGCCAGGAGGAGGCCAAACGAATCGAGGCGCTGCGTCGGGAGCTGGCCCGCGAGGTGGCTCGGGCGACCCGAGCCATTCGTCGAGCCGAGCAGACCCTCGGCTGGACCGTCTTCAGCACCCGGAAGGGTCGGTTGGAGCGTCTCGCCGGCGACCTCACCCGGCTCAGCGGATCCTGGGAGGAACAGATCCGCGAAGCCAACGAGATCGCCGACACCGCAGTGTCGATTCGCGAGGAGATCATCCATGAACGGCGACGTCGCAACACCGGCGTGATCATCGTTGGAGGCAGCCGGGGTGGCGGCGGTTGGGGTTCCAGCTCCGGTGGTGGCGGATTTGGTGGCTTCGGCGGCGGCGGTGGCGGTTTCGGCGGCGGCAGCTTCGGCGGTGGCGGCGGAAGTTTCGGCGGCGGAGGTTCCACCGGCGGCTGGTAGCCGTTCTGTATCCGCAGGGTCGCAGCGGCTAGCGCCGTTTGGACATTCGCCGTTCGTGGCGATCCAGCGCCAGCTCGATCAGGCGGTCGATGAGCGCCGGGTAGGACAGTCCGGTAGCTTCCCACATCTTCGGGTACATCGAGATCGGCGTGAAGCCCGGGATCGTGTTGATCTCGTTCAACAGGAAGCCGCGACCGTTGGGTTCGTACAGGAAGTCGACCCGGCCCATGCCCTCAACCCGCAGTGCCGTGTAGGCCGCTTCGGCGAGCTGTTCCATCTGGGCAACCTCGTGCCGGGACAACTCGGCCGGGATTATCAGTTTTGCGGCGCCATCGTGGTACTTGTCGTTGTAGTCGTAGAAGTCGGCGGCTGGCACGATCTCGCCCGGCACGCTGAAGTCGAGGTCCACGTTCCCGAGCACCGACATTTCGATTTCGCGGCCGGTGATGGTTTCCTCGACCACGACCCATTCGTCGTAACTGAAGGCTTCGGCCAGCGCCTTTTCCAGTTCTGCGGCACCGGTCGCTTTGGAAACTCCAACCGAGGATCCCATGTTGGCCGGTTTGACGAAGACGGTTTCACCCAGCCGTTCCAGGATGCCCCCAAGTGCACTGGGGTCGCCCGACCAGCGCGGTTCATGGATCGTCTCCCACCGGGCCTGAGGCACACCGGCGGCGGCGAGGGCCTGCTTGGCGGCGCTCTTGTCCATCGCCAGCGCCGAGCCGAGCACACCCGCTCCGGCGTATGGCACACCGGCCAACTCGAGCAGGCCCTGCACGGTTCCGTCCTCTCCCATCGGCCCGTGCATCAGAGGCAACACGACGGTGCCGGGATCGCCGAGAATGGCAGAAGGCGAGCTCGATTCCCCGAGTATCTCCAAGGCGGCGGGATCGTGACCGGGGGAGGGAAGTTGAGGCAACCGGTGCCAGATGCCGGATCGGTCGATTCCGATGGCCTCCACCCGATATCGATTGCGGTCGATGGCGGCAAGTACGTGGGCTGCGGTGACCCGGGAAACCTCGTGTTCTGGTGACTGACCACCAAAAAGGACCACTACTCGGCGTTGGCTGTCACTGGCTGTCACTGGCTGGGCGGAGCTGCTCACATCGGAAACCGTACATCCCCCGCTAGACCGGAGGGGTGCGATGGTCACTGCAGGAAATCGGCTCGGTCCTTTCCGACCCACACCTGCCAGCAGACATCTCCATAACCGGGGTGTCGATCGACTCGCGCGCGATCACTCCGGGCCAACTCTTTGTGCCGATCATCGCCGAACGGGACGGCCACGAATTCGTGTCGGCTGCGATCGACAACGGAGCCGCCGCCTACCTGCGGTCCCAGGATCAGCCCATCGACGATCGGGTTCCATCGATTCTCGTCGCCGACACCTCGATGGCGCTGCTGGAGCTTGGGCGTGCCGCTCGAAACCGACTTCATGCCCACGTGGTGGGCGTGACCGGCAGCGTCGGAAAGACGTCGGTCAAGGACATGATCAGGGCGGTGACCTCCACCCACGTGGTGACCCACGCCAACACCGCGTCGTTCAACAACGAACTGGGGGTGCCGCTCACGCTGCTCGAAGCTCCCGAGGACGCTCGGGTCGTTGTCGTGGAGATGGGAGCCCGGAATGTCGGTCACATCGAGCTGCTCTGTGGGATCGCCCGGCCGATGATCGGAGTGATAACCCGGGTGGCCGCCGTGCACACCGAGATCTTCGGTTCGATCGAGCAGGTCGCCCAGGCAAAAGGTGAACTGGCCGAAGCACTCCCAGCCGAGGGCACGCTGGTTTTGAACGCAGATGATCCGCTCGTCCTGGCAATGGCCCGTCGATCCGGAACCCATCGCACCCTTTCCTACGGGGCCGAGACGGGCGACGTTCGGTTCTCCAACGTGGTGGTGGGCGACGATCTGAAACCCAGTTTCGATTTGACAACGCCGATCGGAACCGCTTCCGTTCAGCTCGGGGTCGCCGGTGCCCATATGGCGCAGAACGCTGCCGCCGCAGCGGCGGTTGGGGTGGCGGTTGGCGTGCCGCTGGACCGAATCGTGCAAGGACTGTCCGCTCCGACCCTTTCGCCGCACCGAATGGATGTGCAGCGGACCGCCGCCGGTGCGGTCATCATCAACGACGCGTACAACGCCAACCCCACCTCCATGGCGGCCGCGATCGACGCGTTGGTCTCGCTCGCAGCCGATCGGCGGGTTGCCGTTCTGGGTGTGATGGGCGAATTGGGCGAGACCGAGGCGGAGGATCACCGAGGCGTTGCCCAACTGGCGATTGCCGCCGGAATCGACGTCATCGCCGTCGACGCTCCGATGTATGGCGACGGGGTCGAACACGTCGATTCGATCGATTCGGCTGTGCACGCACTCGGGGACTTGGGCCACACTGATGCCGTGTTGGTAAAAGGTTCCCGGGTCGCCGGTCTGGAACGCCTCGCCGAACGACTGCTGGTCGACGGCGCCTCGTCGTGACCGCAGTGCAACCCCAGGGCAACATCTGGGTGCTGGGGGCGCGACCGAAGACCCTTCCGGCTGCGATCGTGCCGGTCATGGTCGGGACCGCAGCCGCGGTTGGTGAAGGCGAGGCTCTTTCGGCATGGCGAGCCGTTGCCGCCGCCGTCGTGGCGCTCGCTCTCCAGGTGGCTACCAACTACGTCAACGACTACGCCGACGGCAAACGTGGCACCGACGACAATCGGGTCGGTCCGGTGCGGTTGGTGGGGTCGGGCCTGGCCACCGCCACCCAGGTCCAAACCGCTGCCGCGTTGGCCTTCCTGGTTTCCGGGGCCGCAGGGGTGACCCTTGCGATCGCCGTTGGACCCGAACTGTTGCTGGTCGGGGCTGTTTCGATGCTGGCCGGCTGGGGGTATACCGGCGGACCCAGGCCCTACGGGTATCTCGGTTTGGGCGAGGTCTTCGTCTTCGTGTTCTTCGGAGTGGTCGCCACGGTCGGATCCACGTATGTCCAGCTCGGTCGGATCACGTCGCTCTCGGTGATCTGTTCCATCGGCGTCGGATTCCTCGCTGTCGCATTGCTGGTCATCAACAACCTCAGGGACCGTCCACTCGATGCCGAAGCTGGCAAGAAGACCTTGGCGGTACGGCTCGGTGACGTGCGGACTCGACAGTTCTACCTGGCCCTGATGGCGGGCACCGGCGCCGCCGTCGTCGGGGCAGCAGTCCTGCGGTGGCCTGCGGTTTTGGGGCTTCTGGGCCTCACGGCTGCAGTCCGTCCAGTTCGTGAGGTTTTGGATGGTTTCATCGGCGAGAGCCTGATTCCGGTGCTCGCCGATACCGGTCGGGTGCAGATGGCGGTGGGCATCATGCTGAGCGTCGGTTTGGTGCTCGGCGGAATCAGTTGAGGAAATCCCTCAATAGGGGGTAGTTCGGAGCCGATTGGACTGCGATGGCCGGTTCATCCCCTCTCCCCACGAGTTCCAAGCGCCGTTCGGCCGCGCCTGCTCCTGCTCCGTCCCGAATCCGGAACAAGCGGCAGCAGCAGATCGTCGAGATGGTGGAGGGATACGAGTCGATCGTGACCTACGGAGCTGCGCTGGCGGCGATCCAGTACGTGTGGGCCGGTATCGGTGCCCTGGTGATAGGCCTGGGCGGTGGCATCGTGTTTCTCGGAGAGAGCGACACCTCGGCATCACTTCTGCGGACCTATCAGGCGGTCGGGTACGGCATCGCTCTGCTCACCGTGCTGACCCTGTTGGGGTCGGTGGTCTTCGGCGCTCAGGCGATGTTCAACGTGACCAAGCTGGGTCGCACGCCAGCGATCGGCCAGGTCGGAATCGTCGGTCGGCATATTCCAGCGCTCGCTGCCGGCATCGGACTGATCGTTGCCGCCGACAGCCTGCCGGACTTCGAAAACGCGCTGCGAACATTGGGCGGTGTCCTGGTGATCTGGGGTCTACTCGTCCCGGCGGGATTGGCCCTCGGAGTCCTTCAGATGTTGTGGCGCACCTCGGCGTTGGGTGATTCGGCGACCGAACCATCCAACCGTGACTTCTCGGGCTGGTTCGTCGGAATGATCATCTACGTCTACGGAGCCGTTGCGGTCGAATCGATGACCGACCTCACCATGGCCGCCACTGGTTTCCTGATTCTGATGGTCGGTGTGGGCATCACCCTTGCTGCGGTGATGGCACTGCGCTTTCTGCCGGTTCTGGCCGAACGCCAGGAGGCGCGGGTGGCTGCGATCCTCTTCAGCTTCAACGATGACGAGCCCGCTGCGGCCCAACCGGTGACAGCCCAGCAGATCGAAGAGGCCTGGGAAGCGTCAAGCGACTACTTCTCCGTCGACGGCCACTAACCAGCACATTCCTTCGGGCCAGCACGTTCCACCCAAAAATCGTCGGGCCAGCACAATTGATGTGCTGGCGGAACGCCTTTTGGGGCGAATGTGCTGGAGTGACTACAGAAGCGACCGTGGTCACGGGTTGGTGAGGCACACGATCGTGTCGGCGCTGAGGGAAATCTCGCGGGTTGTCAGCGGCGCTGGGCACGTGCCATCGGGGAAACGTGCGCCGATCACCCGACCGTCATTGACGTTTTCACAGGGCACCTCGAGAAGCGACGGTCCCTCGATGACCCGCACGCACGAGTTGGCGGTGACACCGATGGGAGGACCGGGTAATACCACCGGTTCCACCGCTGTGCCCTGGTTGGCGTACGCGGTGAATACAAAGATCAAGGCGAGCAATCCGAGGAAACCGAGCCACGGGACCATGTTCATCATCCGAGAGTGGTGAGTGCTGATCGCCTGTTCCTGCCGCTCCCGACGGGCCGCCAGATGTTCGGGATCCAGAAGTCGGGGATCGATTCGAGTGACGCCGTCGTCGACGGTGACCCGGCCGGTTCCGGTGAGTCCATCACTCAGTTCGAGGTTGTAGCGGGATCGCCGTTCGGCGTTGCCCAGCACCCGGAACGCCTCGTTCACCTCACGCATGGCGTTCTCGGCCTGAGCCGACTCGGCCTCACCCTTGCCGACGAACCGATCGGGATGCCAGGCCCGCGCCTGTTCGTGATAGGCGCGACGGATTACCTCAGGTGTCGCCGTCTTCGAGACGCCCAGAACGTCGTAGTGCGTTGGCATGCAGGCCACAGGGTAGGCGGGCACCGTGGGTGCCGGAACACCGCGCCCAAGCCAAACATGTCCTTGCCGGTGCGTTTCGGTCAGCGGCGTATCAAGGGGTGCGATTGGTTTTCCGCTCGAGGGGGACAGACCATAGGTCAAGGCCTCTGTCGGTCGCTAGTGCTGCTCTTGATTCGGCAAATTGCTGATGGGGACTACACTGCGGGCTTTCTAGCCCTTGTCAACACCGTCAGATGTAGCTGCCATCAGGAATTTGGTGGACCGTACTGGACTTGAACCAGTGACCTCTCGCGTGTGAGGCGAGCGCTCTAGCCAACTGAGCTAACGGTCCGAATGGAGCCGTCAGCATAACGTGACCCGAGGTCGCCTGCGTCGCCGATTTCCTCGGCTGTCGACGCAAGGTGGGGTCGGTTTACCCAGCGAACGACGGTCGGTTTGGCCCTCATCTCCGCTTTCCAAATGCCGATGAAAAGGTATGTCTCCGACCACGTCGACTACCTCGATTGCCTCAGCAACCGTTGTTCCCCCCTCCGCTGACACGGTCGTAGCCACACTTCCATCCATGCAACCTCGCTATCGACGGGTCGGCATGCGGCTTAGCTGCCTGCCGTGCGAGGTGGCATGGACGGGAAGTAGCGAATCCAGCTGTTGGGTATGTGAAGGCCCCGGGATCCCCGGACCACCTCCCAGCATCTATCCCGACACCGCGCAGTAGACGAGCCCTCGCCCCGAAGTCTGTGGCAGCTGAGGCGCTCGATTCTGCAACGCTGCGCTGCCACTGTTGGCCAGCCGAAGTCTGTGGCAGGAGAGGCGCTCGATTCTGCAACGCTGCGCTGCCACGGGTGGTCAGCCGAAGACTGTGGCAGCTGAGGCGCTCGATTCTGCGACGCTGCGCTGCCACAGATGTGGTTAGGCCGGTGGCGCCCACGGTGCAGGCTCGCGGTTGCGGAAGGCAGCGATGCCAGCTTTGGCTTCGGGTCCGTCGAATAGTGACTGCGAGAGCACCGTCATCTCAGCGAACGCCTCCGCCTCCGCCATCGCCGGGACGGTGTTGATGATCCTTTTGCTGGCTACCACCCCCGCCGGACCGCCGAGCAGAATCTTCGCCACCACGCCGTTCACGTGATCCACCAAACCATCGGGTTCGACCGCAGCGTTGATCAACCCCATGTCTGCAGCTTGAGCCGGCGGAAACCGTTCTCCGGTCAGGAAGGTTTCCATTGCGTCGGCCCGATTCAGTTTGGGTAAACAGAC
>CALGOA010000217.1 GCA_937958015.1 uncultured Acidimicrobiales bacterium
ATCATCGACATCGGCCACCTCCTCGGCGCCAAAATCACCGCCGAAGGAATCGAAACCCCCCAACAAGCCCACCACCTCACCCAACTAGGAACCGACGACCTCCAGGGCTACCTCTACAGCAAACCAATACCAGCCGAACAGATCGCCACCTTCGAGATCCCCGCCGCGGTGGACGCCCCCGACCTTTCCCCACTCGAGGCCGACGTTGTCCTCACCGACCACTGATCCCGCCATGTCCGCTGACACACCCGAGCCGATTCACAAACCGCTGCGTCGCGGTCGAATGCACTATTCGATCGCCGTCCTTCTCTTCGCATTGGCCATTCTTCCACTGAGCGGCGCAGCTTGGTTCGCGGTCGGTGAGGTCAACCGCGCCGACCGCGCCCAGAACAACGCAGCCTCGGTCGAAGTGTCGACCCAGCGAGTCGTTCGACTCATCGAACTACAAACGCGCATTCTTGCCGAAAAGAACCTGTCCTCGACAGTAGAAGGGGTTCGCGACGTCGGACTGAGGGTGTCCCTGATCGATGCGCTGACCGGATTCGACCTGCCCTCGGAACTGGCCGAGGTGCGGACTCAGGTGGACGAACTGATTGCCGAACTGGAGATGACCGAGGCCGCGGAACGCATCAGCTTCATTCGGGACCAGTTCGATGCCGATGGCGAGTCGGTCGGCCAGAACTTCGAGCAGCTCGAGGCCATCGTGGCCGGCGAAGTGAATACCACGATGGACGCCCTGCTGTCCAGCGCCGGCGGGGTCAAGAACGGCGGCGATCTTGTCACGTCACTCGTCGTGCTGCGCTCGACAACGATCGCCCGACAGGCGGTATCTCAACAGTTCAGTACCTTCTTCGCCATCCAATTCTCGGGCGACCGCGCCAACGAAGCACAGCGGTCAGCGCTCACCAGTCAGCGTTCGATTCAGCTGAAAGCCATTTCCGAAAGCACCCGAATGTCGCCGGCCGATTCACTCGCCGCCGCCGCACTCGAAGACATCAAGAATTCCGAAGATGTGCAGAGGTTCAATGAGGCCGTCGAAGGCCTGATCAACTCATCCCGCATCGACGCCGACGGAAATTCCGACAGGTCGCTCTCCAACATTCTGAACGGCGTCGACCGCGTCGCATTTGCGTTCGGCTCCAGTACGTCGACCATCGACCTGCATTTCGATCTCGTCGATGCGGCCGGAGACGATGTCCTGATGGCAGGACGACAGCTGCGTCGCGAAGCCGAAGGCGCATCGAATCGGGCGGTGACCGCGATCGCCGGGTTGATTCTCATGTCGATCCTGTTCACCACGCTCGCCATCTATGCGATCGGGCGACCGGTGTCCAAGCTGGCCGAAACCGCCCGCCGTATCAGCGACGGTGACTCTGAGGCCCGATTCCGCGGCCGCTGGTTTCCCGACGAGATCCGTGACGCCGGCGAGGCGATCAACGACGCGGCTCTTCACCTCGAACTGGTCGAGAAGCAGGCGCTGGCCCTGGCAGAGGGAGAGCTCGATCACCCTGTGCTGGGTCGGATCCCGTCCAGCAAATTGGGCGCATCGCTTCAGCGCACCGTGTCCGCTCTCGCTTCGTCACTGCAGGATCGCGAGGAATTTCGACTGCGAGTCGCCCACGAAGCTTCCCACGACGGCCTCACTCAATTGGCCAATCGGAACGCCTCGCTCGCCCATCTCGACAATGGCCTGCGCCGCGCCAATGAAAACGACACGTTGGTGGCGGTGTTGTTCATCGACCTCGACGGATTCAAGGCGGTCAATGACAACTCGGGCCATCACGCCGGGGATCTCGTACTTCGCAGTACCGCCAAACGGTTGCTGCAGAACGTTCGCCGCGGGGATCTGGTCGGACGGATCGGGGGCGACGAATTCGTCGTCATCGCCGAACAGGTAGAGGGCGTAACCGAAGCGAAACAGTTGGCCAGTCGAATCCTGTCGGCCCTATCAGAGCCGGTGCAGATCGACGGGGCCACGGTCTCGATCGGAGCCAGCGTCGGAATTGCGCTCAGCAACGGTCGGGACACCATCAGCAGCGCATGCCTCCTCCGCGACGCCGACCTGGCGGTCTACAAAGCCAAGAGCTCGGGGCGAGGTCGGATCGAGGTATGTGATGACGCGTTACGCGCAGACATGTTGATGCGGGCCGATCTGGAACGCTCACTGGTCCGGGCGATCGCCGAGGATGAGTTCGAGCTTCACTACCAACCGATCATGAACCCGATCAAGAAATCGGTCGAAGGTTTCGAAGCGCTGATCCGATGGGAGCGACCCGGTCACGGAATGCAGTTCCCGGACAGCTTCATCCCCTTCGCGGAACGAAGCGACCTGATCGTCGAGATCGACAAGTGGGTCGTCAAAGCAGCGGTTCGACAATTGGTCATGTGGGATGAACACCATCTTCACTCCGACGTCCCGATCGCAATCAATATCTCCAGCCGCCACCTCAGCTCACCGAATTTCGTCAAAGACGTCATGAACCCGTTGGTGGAGAATCGCATCCCGCCCACCCGCATCATCATCGAAGTGACCGAAAGCGCTCTGCTCGATGACGTACGCGATGCCGCAGCCAAGCTGCAGGCCCTGCGGTCGGTGGGCGTTCGGATCTCGATCGACGACTTCGGAACCGGCTACACCTCACTCGCCCACCTCCGAACCCTACCCATCGACATCCTCAAGATCGACAAGAGCTTCACCAATGACCCGACGGCGATCTCGCTGGTCAAACTCATCATCGACATCGGCCACCTCCTGGGCGCTCGGATCACCGCCGAAGGAATCGAAACCGACGAACAGGCTCAGCTCCTGACCTCGATGGGTTGCGACGATTTGCAGGGTTACCTCTACGGCCGACCCCAACCGCCGGCCAAGATGGACCTACCGCGACGGCGGTCGAGACTTCGAGCCCGCAACGCGGGTTGGTCCCAATCCAGAGGCCACGAACCGGTCGATGGCACGGAATCGTCGAGTCGTGCGATCACAACGTCGGACGTACATGTCTCGTAGCCTCGGCGGTGGTTAGTCGGACGATTCGGGTTCTTCTACCACCGCTCGTTCGACATTGCTTTCCACGTTGGTTAGGACTACTTCCACCGGCTCGCCGATGATGGATGCCAGATCCTCGGCCAACCGTTCCACGCCCAGCGGCCGATCGGCGTTCGAGCCCGACGACACCGTGAGCTCAATGATCGGAGCAGCCTCCTCGTCTTCGGGGTGAACCAGCTCTACTGCGATGATCGACACATCGTTTCGCCATGCTTCGACCGCCTCGGCAACCAGCTGCTCTGGGTCCGAGTCGATCGTCGGATCCGGACGCCATTGATCCATGAGTTGCAGAGGTAACACGATTGCGACGGCGCCAAGCGCAGCCAGTTGCAGCCCATGGGCCACATGGGTTCTGGCCGAGCGCATCCGACTGGACGGAACCAGCCCCAGAATGACGAAGGTTGCAGCCGCCGAGGCGATGATCCCGATCACGTTGGCGAGGAACAGAAGGAACGATCCGATCGCCATCTGGTAACGACCCAGCTCCAGAGTCACACCGATGACGGCGAGGGGCGGCACCAACGCAACCGCCACCGCCACCCCAACGATGGCGTCGGCAGCCTGACGGCGCACCTTCGCAAATGCGCCGGCCGAACCCGCCACCAGAGCGACAGCCAGATCGAGGATGGTTGGTGACGTCCTCGCCAGCAACTCGTCGCTCAACTGTTGAGGATCGCCGGGCATCACGAAACTGACCAACGCCGCGATGGCGACGGCCACCGCGGATCCCATGAAGACGGTAAGGGCCGAGGACCAGACCCGAGACGGCCAGTCCATCACGATGGCGGCGGACACACCCAGCACCGGCCCCATAAGCGGCGCCACGAGCATGGCCCCGATAACCACAGCGGTCGAGTCGGCCAGAATGCCCAAAACGGCAATCAAAACGGAAAGGGTCATCAACGACATGAACCGATGGAGAAAGGGACTCCGTCTTTTGCCCTCGTGAAACAGGGACCGAACCAGATCCCGGCGTTCGGCCCTCCCCAACGGTTGTCGCCGGGCCACGACCTCCAACCAACTCTGCCGTGGGGCGAACTGTCGAAGCCGAGCGGAATCGGCCGCTCGCGACAGAGCTGGCGGGAGGAATCGCGGCATCTCCTCTTCTCGGCAGGAGGGGCTGGCCAACTTGAGCCATTCGGCCCATACCTATAGGCATGCCGACCCATGCGTCGTCATGTCGAAGCAGGCACCTGAACGCCCACCCAACCGGCGCTCACCCGCGTGGGCAGGTCAGACAGCCGGCACGGCAGCCTCGACCGCCCGACCCACCGCCTCAAAAGCCGCCTCGGCGAGAAGAAAAGACGGCAACTGATGTTCGCTCGGAGCGCCGCCGGTAGCCACTGCGAAACACGTATCGCCATCGAATGCGGTGTGGACCGGTCGAATACACACCGCCAGGGCATCGTGGGCGCGTATACACAGACGTGACAACTCCTGGCGGCTGATCGCCGCATCGGTAGCGACGACGACCAAGGTCGTGTTCTCCCCCACCGGCGCGGGGATCTCCAGAGGACCGGGCACGGCGGCACCGCCGGTCAATGCCTGACCCTCGATGCTGAAGGCGTCACCGACCGCATTGAGCACAACCAGAGCGGACACGGTCAGCTCTCCCACGGACACCGCCGCGGAGCCCAAACCGGCCGGGTTGGATATCCCCCGCCACTTCGACACCGTGGCCCCGGTGCCAGCCCCGACCGCTCCCATTTCGACCGGAGCATCGGTGCAAGCCTCATAGGCCAGCCGGCCACTCTCGCGGTCAGGTCGGGCGGAGGCGTCGCCGACGGGAAGATCGAAGATGGCCGCAGCCGGAACGATCGGAACCGGGCCCGCCGGTGTGGGATACCCGCGACCGTCCTGCTCGAGGGCCGCCATAACTCCGTCGGCTGCCGCGAGACCAAAGGCACTGCCGCCGGTCAACAGAAACGCCTGAGCGTTTTCCACCGTCATCCCCGGCGCCAGCAGCGCCGTCTCGCGGGTCCCCGGCGCCGCCCCGCGAACTTCTCCGGTCACGATGTTCGGTTCGGGAAGGTTGACCACCGTGCAGCCGGTGATACCCACGGGATCGGTCCAGTGGCCGACCGACACCCCGGGCACCGACGTCAGAGTGCCACCAACTATCAGCGACCCGCCCTGCGCGGCGGATTCGTCGTCGGTGGCATCAGCGATGCTGTCCTGGGTCATGGGGAGATTCCGTTCTAGAGCGGCGGATTGAAACGACCGTCGACTGCTAACCAGCCGCCGTCGGCGACCAGCAGCGAACCGGTCACGAAACTGGATGCGTCCGAGGCCAGATAAACGATCGGCCCCGCCATCTCCGACGGTTGGGCCCACCGTCCGAGCGCACTTTTGTTGGCGTATGCGTCGTACCAGCCCTGGTTCTCCTTGATCTGGTCGGTAAGCGGCGTCTCCACCACACCCGGAGCCAACGCATTGGCTCGAACGTTCTGAGGACCCAACTCGGCCGCCAGCGTTCGAATCATCTGCAGCACGCCGGCTTTGGTAGCGGCGTAGACACCCTGGCCGGGTTCAACCACCTGAGAGCGAATAGACGAAATCGCCACGATGGAACCGCCACCGTTCTCGGCCATCATCCTGCCTGCGATCGTGACCGCGTGAAACGTTCCGAGGATGTTCAGCGACATCACCCGTTGAAACTCTTCTTCGGAAACCTCCAACAGACGCTTGCGAACATTGATGGCCGGAGTGGTGATCAGAACGTCCGGCGTGCCGAAGTCTGAAAACAACGTCTTCAGCGAGTCGCTGTCACCAACGTCGACCGAAGCCGAGGATGACGCTCCTCCTCCGTCAACGATCTGGGCCGAGACCGACTCGGCCGAGTCGGCCGACAGGTCGGCGCACAGGACCTCTGCTCCGTGGGCCGCCAACGCCATTGCCCCCGCCTCACCGATGCCACTTCCGGCCCCGATCACCACAACCCGCTTGCCGGTCAGATCAAACAGGTTCCGGTACTGCTCATACGACGCCATGGTCGGATTCTAGACAACACAACCAACCTCGAACCCGGCTGCTGCCCGCAGTTCCATCGCTGCTCCCCGCAGTGCAATACTGTGGCCGGTATGTACGTGGTCCGTCGGGTGGGGGTGTTCCTCGTAAGCCTCCTCACCGCCTCGATCCTCGTCTTCGTGGTCATGTCGATCCTGCCCGGAGATCCGGCCCGGGTCATCCTCGGCACCCAAGCCACCCCTGAAGCGGTCGAGTCGTTGCGCGAGGAACTGGGCTTAAACCGCTCGCTCCCGACCCAATATCTCGACTGGTTGTCCCATGCCGTCCGAGGCGACCTCGGAGAAAGCGTGTTCACCGGACAGGCGATCGGTCCCCAGGTCGCCAACCGGCTCAAGATCACCGCACCGCTGGCGCTGATGGCGCTCACCTTCACCGTGCTGCTGTCGTTCCCACTCGGGGTTTTCGCCGCCGCCCGCCATCGACAGGCCGGAGACAACATCGTCTCGGTCATCAGCCAACTAGGCCTCGCCATCCCCGCCTTCTGGGCTGGTTTGATGCTCGTCACTCTGTTTGCGGTTCGACTTCGATGGTTTCCTGCCGGAGGTTTCCCGGGCTGGGGCGACTCCTTCTTCGGATCGTTGAAGGCCCTCCTTTTGCCCGCACTGTCGTTAGCGATCGTCCAGAGCGCCATCATCACCCGTTACGTTCGTTCGGCCGTTCTCGAAACCCTTCGAGAGGACTACATCCGAACAGCCCGATCCAAGGGCCTCACCCGCTCGCAGGCGCTCTGGCGACATGGGCTTCGCAACGCCGCCATCCCCGTGCTCACCATCCTGGGCCTCCAGTTCGCCGCCCTTCTCAGCGGCACGGTCGTGATCGAGTCTGTCTTTGTATTGCCGGGCCTTGGCCGCATGTTGCTCGACGGCATCACCCGTCGAGATCTACCGCTCGTTCAGGGCGGTGCCTTCGTCATCGTCGCCTTCATCCTGTTGATCAACCTCATCGTCGATCTCACCTACCGACTCCTCGATCCACGGGTCGGCGCTCGATGAGCATCACGGTCCCCGACCAGACCGACCAGCCGGGGCGATCGCGTCAGTGGCGACGCGCCAACTTCGTCGCCGGACTATCGATCCTGTCGGTCGTCGTCGCCACGGCGATACTCAGCTTCTTCTGGACGCCCTTCGACCCCACGAGGGTCGACTCCAGCAAACCACTCCTCTCGATGGGCCAACAGGGACACCTTCTTGGCACCGACCAGTTCGGCCGGGACCTTCTGTCCCAGATCATGGTCGGGTCTCAGACAGCCCTGTTCGTTGGCATCCTGGCCGTCTCGATCGCAATCGTCATCGGTATCCCGATCGGCGGATTCGCCGCCGCTCATCGCGGACTCGTCGAGGACGTTGTTATGCGAATCTCCGACGTGATCTATGCGTTCCCACCCGTGCTTTTGGCGATCCTGCTCGTGGCCGCAGTGAGCCCGGGAACCGGATCGGCGATGATCGCCATCGGCATCGCGTACATTCCCATCGTCGCTCGCGTGACTCGAGGAGCGTCGCTGTCGATCTTCGAACGGGACTTCGTGGCCGCGGCCCGGAGTTATGGCCGCGGCCAAACCTTCATCTTCTTCCGACACGTCCTGCCCAACATCCTGTCGGTGCTGATCGTTCAGATGACGGTGTTGTTCTCGCTGGCGATCCTGGCCGAAGCGGCGCTCTCGTTCCTTGGGATCGGCACCCAACCCCCGACGCCGTCCTGGGGCCGCAGCCTGCGCGACGCTCAAACTTTCGTGCAGCTGACGCCTCGTCTTGCAATCTGGCCGGGGCTCGCCATCGCCCTTACCGTGCTCGGGTTCAACCTTCTGGGTGACGGTGTACGCGATGCACTGGACCCCAAGTTGGAGGTCGACCGCCTGTGAGCGCTGAACTGTTGCGGGTTGACGACCTGAACGTCCGGGTCGGTTCAACGCCGTTGGTCCAGGGGGTCTCATTCACCCTTGGCCGGGGAGAACGGCTCGGGATTATCGGCGAGTCGGGCTCGGGCAAGACGCTTACCGCACTCTCGATCATGGGGTTGTTGCCAGACAACCTCGATGCCAGCGGATCGATCCAGTTCGACGGCACCGAGCTGCTCGGGCTCTCCGAGGACGACCTGTGCGAGGTCCGGGGTAACGCGATCTCGATGATCTTCCAGGAGCCGATGACCGCCCTCAACCCGGTCATGCGGATCGGAAAGCAGATCGCCGAGCCGCTGAAACTCCACCAGGGTCTGTCGTCGCGGGAAGCGGCCGACACCGCCGTACGGCTGCTGGACAGCGTGGGCATCGATCGACCCGAGAGCAGGGTTCGATCCTTCGCCCATGAACTATCGGGCGGTCAACGTCAACGGGCCATGATCGCGATGGCACTGGCCTGTGGTCCCGACCTCGTGATCGCCGACGAACCCACGACGGCGCTCGACGTCACGGTGCAGGCCAAGGTGCTCGGCGTGTTGAAGGAACAGGTCGTCGCCAACGATGCAGCATTGATCCTGATCACCCACGACCTGCCGGTGGTGTCTGCCATCACCGAACGGGTGCTGGTGTTACGAGGCGGAACGGTGGTCGAGCAGGGTCCAACCGACGTCGTTTTCGGTCGACCCGCCGACGACTACACGACCCAACTCGTCGATGCCGTCCCGCCGATGAGCACCACGGCCAACGTTGCGCTGAAGCCGGCACCAGAGCCCGTTGTCGGCACCCCGCTCGTCAGCGTGAGGGACGTTCACAAGCACTACCGCCTGCGCCGGGCTCGACTTCGGGAGCCCGCCATGGTCGTGAAGGCCCTCGACGGAGTCTCGCTGGACATCTATCCGGGTGAGACATTCGGTGTTGTCGGAGAGTCCGGCTCGGGCAAGTCGACCCTCGCTCGAATCATGGTTGGCCTCAACCGGCCTACCTCAGGCTCGGTCGTCGTGGACGGAATCGACGTATCGGCGGGGTCTGATCTTCGCCCCCTGCGCGATGTGGCCCAGATGGTGTTCCAGGACCCCATGGGTTCACTCGACCCTCGAATGCGCATCGGCGACATCATTGCGGAGCCACTTCGATCCCTCGGAACCGCGGGCGACCACTCCCAACGGGTCCGCACCCTTCTCGATGCGGTATCGATGCCAGCCAACATCGCCGATCGTTACCCACACGAGTTCTCGGGCGGCCAGCGCCAACGAATCGCAATCGCCCGGGCATTGGCTCCGAACCCGACCCTTCTCATCGCAGACGAACCGGTGAGTGCACTCGACATGTCGGTGCAGACCGTGACCCTCGACCTACTCAAGCAGCTGAAGGAACAGTTCGAACTCACCATGGTCTTCATCTCCCACGACCTTTCCGTCGTCCACGAGATCTGCGAACGGGTGATCGTGATGGAACGCGGCGCCATCGTCGAACGCGGCGATGTCGGCCAGGTGTTCGGAAGACCGTCGACCACCTACACCGAGTCTTTGATCAACTCGATCCCGCGACTCGACGGCGGCTTCCTGAACGCCTGAGGAAGACACGGGGCCCGGCCGTCCGACGGTCAGTAGTCACTCAGGTGGTCGACATCAGCGAACCAACGTCTGGCTCCAACTAGGCCGGCCAAGCACTCAGGTCGATATCGATCCCGAACAAGACGATGGACCCATCGGCGACGAGTTGCGCCGTGATCGTGACGGCGGGAAAGAGGAGGCCGGTAGCTACGAGATACCGGTAGTCGTCGCGATCGGGATAGAGCGCCGGCAGGTCCTCGAAACGCTCCGCTATAACCGTTGACAACGTGGGTAACTCGACAAGCAGGAGTCGCTGGCTGATGGCTCGCCGTTCGGGCCGCGCGATTCGCCGATCTGTGCATCGAGTTCGGAGAAGAAGTGAGGGTCAACCCGAATACTTGGCGTCACCGGGTCGAATGGTCGCTCTCGGTGGCAGCGATACGAGCGTCAGCCTTGAGTCGGGAGCGTTCGGTCACTGCGGCTGGAATGCGGCTCGGGTCGGTGATCACGCGATCTCGAATTACTTGATCACGCTCGTCCGGAGTCATCGCCAGCAGCTCGTCGGCAGTCCAAATCTTGTTCTCGGCCACTCCCCAACCTTAACCGAGCGGTGTGACAGCAGGCCTTCGCTCGCGATGACGACCCACCCGATATCACCCGCACAAGTCGACCGGTCGGCGCTCTGAGCGACCTCACACTTCGGCCCTTTCGGGATACCGCCTGATCCCAACCGGAAGGCGAAAAGGCTTTGCGGCCCGATTTTGAGGAACGCTCGACCGATCGGAAGTGCCGATCTCGCGCTCGTTCCGGGCCGGCGCCTCATCACTGCAGTTGCGCGTTTCGGAAAGGTGACCCGGCAGCATTGCGCCGGCAACACAGCGGGTTATGGGGAGGCTCCGGACCGGCGATACCAAGTGCGCTGACGGGAGGACAATCGACGTCGTCGACTCGCCTCCGGGGGTGTGTACGTCTCGCTTGATGGCCTGAGGATCTTCTTCGAGACCGAGGGGCCTTTGCTCCGGCTTGGAGAAGCTGGCTACGTCGAGGCGCCGCAACTCCTCTGCCTTCACGGTGGACCGGGCGTCGATCACACGACGCTAAGGCCCTTCCTCTCGCTTGCCGAGCGTGCGCAGCTGGTCTATCTCGACCACCGCGGCAACGGCCGCAGCGATCGTGGTGATCCCGACGACTGGAATCTCGCCACTTGGGGCGATGACATCCAACGATTCTGCGCCGCGACCGGCGTCGAGCGCCCGGTTGTCTTCGGGCACTCCTTCGGCGCGGCCGTGACCCTTTCGTATGCGACCCGATATCCCGACCACCCCGCCGGCCTCGTCTTATCCGGGTACCCCGGGAGGGTGGACCCAGCCGTGCTGGCTCGCGCCTTCGAGGCGCTGGGCGGGGCCGAAGCCGCAGAGGCCGCGTGGAGACACTTCATCGATCCCAGCTCGGTCGAAGCCGAGCATCGCTTCGATGAGATCTGCATCCCTCTCTACATCAGATCCGGCGACTTCTCTGCGCTGCAGGCCGCGATCCGGAATGATGCCGTTCGCCGGCACTACACCGAGCAAGAAGCGTTCACGATGGACTTCTCGGAGAGCTTTGAGCTGATTCGATGTCCGACACTCTTCGTTGTCGGCCGGGACGATCCGTTCTGCTCCGACGAGGCAGTCAGCGCGCTCGGCCAGCGGTTCCCCGCCGCCGAGATCGTCGTCGCAGACGGCGCCGGACACGCTCCCTACCGAGACCAGCCAGCCATGTTCAATCAGCTCGTACATGAGTTCTTGGCCTCGCTCGACCGGCCCGCTCGATAGTCCGCGAGGTACCCGACTCGAAGGGCGCCACTCAGCGGCACTCCTCCGTGCTCTCGGCAATGGCGCCGACTGCCAAGAGGAACACGCCACCCGCGCCGATCGGTATCCGGCGCTCCGATCGCCGCAAATCAAACGACCCCTGGCCGCAGATCAGTCATGGACCATCCCGGTTACACAGACCCTCCAGCAGTCCCCCCAATCGGAAGGCGAAAGGGCCTTGCGGCCCCGATTTGGTCCGACTGTTGCGTTGCCCGGTTCAGCCCTCCGACTGTTGCCTCTGCCGCTCCCACCACGTGTTACCGTCGTAGCAGGGCCAACGGCGAGAATTCGGTTGGCCGACGCACAGGGAGAGTCGTCGCAATGCACCCAAATCAATCTTCGTTCTCGATCGGCCGGATCTTCGCCCTTCTGATGGCCCTCGCGCTGGTCGTCGCCGCCTGCACCAGT
>CALGOA010000218.1 GCA_937958015.1 uncultured Acidimicrobiales bacterium
CGTTCGGGAGGCAGATCAGCAGCAAGGCGAGCGCTCGCCGTCCGGCGGTGGGGAAAGTCTCGGAGGGTCGTCTGATGTCGCGCTAGCGTTGCGACTATGGGCCTTGAGTGGGAGCAAGTTGTGATCGCTGCAGATGACCCCGCCGGCTTGGGTCGGTGGTGGTGTGATGCGCTCGAATGGGTCGTCGTCGACGACTCCCCACCGGTCTTTGAGATCCAGCCTGAACCAGACCGGTACCCGGGGATCCTGTTCCTGCCGGTCGGTGAAGCCAAGAAGTCAAAGAATCGACTTCATATCGATCTGCGCCCCGACGATCAGGCGGCTGAGGTCGAGCGACTGATCGCACTCGGAGCGTCTCGAATCGACGTAGGCCAGGGGGAGGTCTCGTGGGTTGTGTTGGCCGACCCCGAGGGCAATGAGTTCTGCGTCCTTCAGGAACGTCAGTAGCTTCGTAAGCGCAGGCGTCGACCGCACGAACTCCGCACTGGCTCGAAACTTCGTGCCCCACCCACATTCGACCGAAATTTCGTGCCCCACCCACAGTCACCCCAAACTTCGTGCCCAGCCCACAACCTTTGTAGGTTCGACACGAAGTTTGCGAAGAATGTGGGTCCCACACGAAGTTTGCCGACGGTGTGCGGGCGACAAAGTTGGCGACATCGGTCGACTCGAACGGCAAGACTGACGTCATGACCACCGAGGAGAACCTTCCCGAGCGACGATTCGGATGGTTGGACATGTTCGTCCATGAGGACGAGGACCCTCGCGCCGACGGCGGTTGGAACAACGACGAACGTTCGGTTCTACTCGGATTCCTCTCGGACCGCCGACTGTCACTTCAGATGAAGTGTGATGGTCTCGATGCGGAACAAATGGCTCGACGGTCGGTGCCTCCGTCGACCATGTCACTTCTCGGGCTCGTCCGGCACCTCACCGCTGTTGAGCACTACTGGTTCCAGACTGTGATCGCAGGTATCGACGAACCGCAGCCGTATCAGGACGACGGGGGAGAGGATCTTGCGTTCGTTGTGACTGATGATGCCGAGCTTGTCGACGCTGCGTGGTCGCAGTGGCGGGACGAGATTGCCAGAAGTGATCGAAGTGTCCAAGGCGTATCCGATCTCGGCGAACTGACGACCGGCACGAACGTCCCGGTTCGCGAGGTCCTGGTCCACGTCATCCGGGAGTACGCCCAGCACGTCGGACACGCTGACCTGATTCGGGAACGAATCGACGGCCGAATCGGCCAGTAGCTACCGCGCGGCGAGGTTCCGTCTCGAGGGATATTTCGTGTGGCACCCACATTCTCTGGAAACTTTGTCCGGGACCCACGAAAGCTGTGGGCTCGACACAAAGTTTCGGCGGAGTGTGGGCTGGGCACAATATTTCAGCGGAGTGCAGCGCTAGCTGTCGCCGAGGTGTCGGGAGAAATAGACGCGCTCGTAGCCTGCATCCGCAGCGCGGTGCGTTTCCCGATAACCCTTGCGCGGGTAGTAATCGATGTTCTCCACCATCGCTGCGTTCGTGTACAGACGAATCTCGCTATGACCGGTACGCCTCGCCTGGTCGTCTGCTTCGGCCAGCAGAGTTGCTCCGACGCCAACCCCTTGGGCGTCAGGATGAACAGCGATATTGTCCACGAAGAAGTGGTCTTCCTCGGGCCACATGACGATCAGTCCGAGGAGCTGATTCCCTCGGTGTGCTACACGCACGACGCCACGTTCGATCAGGTCTGAGTAGTCATCCAGCATCGGTGCCGGCGGCTTGCCGATTCGGTCGACGTAGAGCGCATAGGCCGCATGGACACAGCTGTAGATGTCCGAGTGGTCCTCAGCCCGTGCTTCCCGAACAGACAAGTTGGCGACTCCTTCCACGCAGTCATCCTGCCAGCCGTTCGTGAACTTGACTCTTCGGTTCCGGGCTTGACTAGCAGCCAGTTCGGTACCGGCGCCGTGGGCTTAGATGAAGGTTGACGCTTGCAGTATCCGCTATTGAGCGTTCGGGTAACGCCAGAGCAATCGAAGACCGTCAATGGATCCAGATCGACCATCGTCGCTGCGGCGCTAACTACCATCTGCGAGGTGGCCGATGGAGATTGATGGGTACCGGTGAATTCGGCGAAAGTGGACGGGTAGGCGTAGCTGCCTTGCCGACGCCCGCCTATCACGACGCACTAGCGGCGCATCTGCAGTCGACAGAACCAGAGTTGTGGCGGTGGTTCGAGGAATCATCGGCAGTCGCACAGCGGCAGGATGATTCGTCCGAGATCGAGCTGCTCAAGTCCGCTTATCGACTCGACGGCGGCATGCACGAAGTGCTCGTCGGATATGCCGCAATGTTGGCAGACCGCTTCGAGATCTCGGAACCGATCGTGCTCTACCAAGAATTGGGCGACGGGCATCGCAACGCACGAGTCTTCCGATTGAACCGGCAGGTGCACGTCGTCTTTTCTGGCGATCTTCTCGACCTCTTGTCCGTCGATGAACAGCACGCTGTGCTTGCCCACGAGCTCGCCCATATGTCGCTTTGGCAGCGTGAGAGCGATCGGTACTTCGTGCTCGACCATCTCGTTCATCGATTGGCGTCGGATCCCCTCGCCGCAGACGCCGTGATCGAAACCGCCCGCAGACTTCGCCTGCACACCGAGGTTTGGGCTGATGCCGCTTCTGCGGAGGTGATCGGAAGCTTGCAGACGGTTGTGTCGGCTGTTGTCAAAATCAACGCCGGTCTGCGGCACGTAGATCCTGAGGCATATCTTCGTCAGGCTGCACAAGTTCTCGAGCTGGACTCGAGCGCAAGCGAGGCGTGGTCACATCCCGAGCTCCATATTCGTGTCGCATGCATTGAGGCGCGTAGCCGTGACGTGTCTGCGGCCGTGATCTCGCAACTCGTCAGCGGCCCCGATGATCTCGAACGGCTCGATATCTTGGGCCAGGCGAGGATTCAGCAGCTGGCAGCGCGTGTGGTCAAGTCCGGATCCCAAGTGATCGGTGTCAACGACGGCGTTGAGGCCTATTTTCGCAGCTATCCCGAGCTTGCTATCGACGGAGCGTTGCGGCTTGAAGATGGGGAGATGGCCGCTTACGAGCCATCAATCCGTTGGATGGCAGCGGCACTGCTCGTCGACCTCGCTCTTACCGACGGCGTCACAGAAAACCTTGATGAGCTTCGATCGCTGTCGGCCGAAGCCTTACGACAGGGAACCGGCGTTGAGTTCGACAAGATTCTCGCCAGCGCCACTGACCGAACACCAGCCGAAGCCGCCAGAATTCGAGGGGGGCAGGTATGACGTTCGCTCGCCTCCTCAGCGAAGCCACTGCCGGATCTTTGCCCCGCACCGGCGACGTGCTCGCAGTTGGACTTCCTCTGCTCATGGACATCGATGCTCTCCATCGCGGAAATGCAGTGACTGGAGCGGCCGGGGTCGCAAAGGTCGAATACGACGGTGAACGTCTCCATATTCGATCGAGTCAAAATGTTACCGAACAACAAAACCGGCGAGCGATAGAGACCGTCGCTTCGCTTGCTGGCAGGTCGGGAATCGAGATCAGTGCTCACCGTAGCGAAGACCTGACCGGCCCTCGTCGCAAGGTTACAAGCCTTGACGTCGTCGACCCGAGCGACGGCCGACCCGATCGAGCCGTCTTCGTACGCGGATATCGAGCGTGGGAACAGCTGCACGGTCACCATGATCAGCTCACCGACATCGCCATCGTCGGTCAGTTGTTGTGTAGTTACGCGTTCGCTCTCGATCTCGACACGGCAGACGGCATCGACGCACTTGCTCTACACCATCGCCATCCCAGTCGTTTGAATCCACACCTACACCCGGTCGTTGCGGGTGCGCTGGTGGCGATGGTCGCCCCCGACCGGTCTCGTCGCCCTACCGATATGGCTCAGGTGATCTCGCGGCTTGAGCATCACCGAGATCTTCCCGCTGATCTCGATCTCAGCGCCGCATATCTTCCGGAGACGGACTGGCGTCGCACGGTGCTGTCCACGCTTCGCGACCGAGTCTTTGACACCACGCGGCGCAACCGAGAGCTGCACTTCCGGCAGACGGCGTCGAGTGTGTCGTTGACCGAAGCATCGGTCCCGCTCATGCTCAACGCTGACCGCATTAAGCCCAAGGACCTCCTGACCTGGACCGAGCCTTCCAACCGCCCACTTCGAAAGGGGACGGTTGATCTTGCCACCTGGTGCCGGTTTGAAGAAACGCCCTATCTCGCCCCAACGCTCGACAAGCTGATCAGCGCTGAGCGCAAGATGCGAGTGGAGACGGGCCATGGCCGCCTCAGGCTCATCATTGCGTTTCTTCATTGGTACGACCCGGAAAACGAAGAGATTGTCGTCTCGCCCCTTCTGACGTTGCCTGTCGTGCTGACCCGCAAGAAGGGTGTTCAAACGCGGTACCGCCTCTCTGTCTCCGACGAGCAGGCCACAGTCAACCCTGTATTGCGTCACGTGTTCGAAAGCCGGTTCGATATCTCGCTGCCGCCATTCACCGAAACCACGTCGGTGGCCATTGGCGAATTTGTCGACGAGCTTGAACAGAATGTGCGCCGCAGTGCGCCGGCCGTGCAGATCGAGACGATTGCAAAACCGCGAATCGACATGCTCCGTCGCAAAGCTCAACTTCGAGTCGATTCGTACCGACGCCGTCGAGCGCGGAACCTCGCCAGTTCGGGTCGGTGGCGTCGACAAGACCACAGCTACGAACTCGACGACTGGAGACCTCTCGGTCGTGCGCTGTACACCCGCTTCGTTCTGCCAACTGAGCTCCCACTTCGGGACCTCGCCGGAGCACCACCCCGCCCAAGAACTCAGGCGGTGAGCACCGAAGCCTCTGGAGTACGAACTTCAGATGGTTATGCGCTGACTCCGCAGGATGCCTCGTCTGACCGCTGGCTGGTCGACCTCTGCTCGGTGACTCTGGCGATGCTCGGATCGCGCCGAACCAACCTAGCTCGCGACTACGACGAAGTTCTTGCCGGTGGATCGATCGACGTCAGATCAACACCCTTCGAGCCGCTCTTTCGCCCGGAACCATCGGTCGGCGGCGGTGATCCCACGACTCCAATGCATCTGCGTCACGGACTCGTCCTACCGGCCGACGACGCGCAGGCTCGCGCTGTTCAACGAGCCCTGCGAGGAGATTCGTTCATTATCCAGGGCCCACCCGGGACCGGCAAAAGCCAGACCATCACCAACGTGATCGCTGCGCTCACAGCCGAGGGCAAACGGGTGTTGTTTGTCTGCGAGAAACGTGCGGCGATAGACGTGGTCGCCCATCGCCTGAAACAGGTTGGACTCGATGACCTGACCGCCACGATCCATGACTCGCAACTCGATCGCAAAGAGTTCATTAAGGGACTCGGTAGTACCTATCACGACTGGCTAGTCGCCCATTCGGGCGTTACTACCTCAGGGATCGAGGATTCTGTCGAGCTGCGCACCGACGCAACCGGGTCCCATGAGACACGGCGCAACGACCTGATCGAGAAAATCGAGACCGTTCTGCGGCCATTGACGGCTCTTGCCGCCGAGTTGGGTCGAGAGCTTGGCGCCGACGTTTCTGTGGCAGCAGCGATCGAGCGAGTTGCGGCTATCGAGAATCGTCTCGGTCCGCCGACCTACGGTGGTGCAGTCGATGTGCCTCAGCTCACCGCCGGTGAATGGCTGGCCATCCGTCCGGCGCTGGAGCGGGTTCACAAGGCGCTTCACGCTGTTGGCCTCGGTGGTGCGCTCGGGGCACACACGGCCTTTCGGCTCCAGCCCTCGACGCTTGCAGGCGTCGATGGAATCGCAACGTGCCGCGAGCTTGGTCGTTCGCTCAACAAAGCTCTGAGCGGACTTGCCAACGAAGATCTCACCGTGTTCGACATTGCTGCCGCGGACGAGTGGGGCGACCTTCTGCGGCCGGTGGCGAATGCAGGTGCGCTTCCATCGCTTGATCCGACGACACCCCGGCACCTCGATCTCCGCGCAGCAGCACAACGTCAAGATGAACTGAATGCTGCGGCACTCGAGACGGCGTCCGTACTCCTCGCATGGAGCAAACCGTTGTCGCCAGCAGACACCGCAGCTGGTCTCGAGATCGCCAGAGCAAAGGAAGGTTCGTTCTTCAGCTTCCTCAACGGTCGGTGGCGAGCGCTTCGCTCGCTCGTCGAGTCGTCTTATGCATTCGATGAGCACCAAGTCGCCCCGACCATCACATCCGTCCTCGAACAACTTCAGTCTCACCACGACGCCCAAGCAGCAGTGCAGTCGAATCGGCAGTCCAATACGGAGCGATACGGAACACCTGACGCTGCTGCACTACGAGACCTCGTCGACGGGGCTCACGGTCGGGCCCCATTCGCCGACCTCGTTTCCGCCGGTGATGCAATCAATCCACTGCTCGAACAGCTCCAGCTAATAGCGCGTCTCAGCTCCACACTTCTCGTCTCGGCCTCGACCACCGTCAGCATGCTCAAACAGCTTGCCAACGCCCTTGAAGGCACGCCTGTTGCACTCGAGGCAGCCCTTATAGCGTGGGCCGAGCTCGACGAAGCCAGTCCCAAAACCCTCACCGAGGTGCTCGACGCCGGTACGTCTCTTGACGAAGTGGAAGCCCGGATTCTCCGCAATGAACTCGAACGGTGGCAGGAGGCTGTCGACCACCAAGAGTTCAGCGGCCCTCGTATCGACGACGCTGTGGCCACTGTCGCTGCGCTCCATCACGAGCTCCTCGCTGCCAACGCAGCGGTGGTCATCGAACGAGTGCAAACCCAATTCCACCAGAACATCGCGCACTCGGAAGCGTCTATGGCCGGTCGATCCGGTGAGGACAAGGAGCGCAAGAAGGAATACAAGGCTGGACGTCGCATCGTGGAACGAGAGGCCGAGAAAAGGATGCGCCATCGTTCGATCAGAGAGATGGCCGGCGGCGAGAGCGGCATTGTCGTGCGCGATCTTCGGCCCATCTGGCTGATGAGCCCGCTGTCGGTCTCGGACACGCTGCCCCTCGAGGCCGACCTGTTCGACGTGGTCATTTTTGATGAAGCCAGTCAGATTCCCGTCGAGGACGCTATTCCGTCAGTGTTTCGAGCACCACAGCTCATAGTGGTAGGCGACCGCATGCAGATGCCCCCGACCCGCTTTTTCTCGGCTGACGACGATGAAGACAGTGAACTGATCATCGACGAGCACGGCCACCGGCTGTCGATCAGCCTTGACTCAGACAGCTTTCTTACCCAGGCTGACACGGCCCTCGACTCATCGATGCTCAACTGGCACTACCGATCTCGGTACGAGTCGCTCATCGCGTACAGCAACCACTCGTTCTACGCCGGGCAACTCGCCACCGTGCCAGACACCGCACTGGCCCCCGGGCCACAGAGCGAGCTTCGTGCGGACAGGGCAGAGGATGCTGGAAATAACGCAATCGAAGCGCTACGTCGGCCAATCTCGTATCACTATCTTGACCATGGCGAGTACCGAGACCGCCGCAACGTGCCTGAAGCCGACTACGTGGCGGAATTCGTGCGAACCGTTCTTCGCGGCGACAGTGGAATGACCATTGGCGTTGTTGCATTCTCCGAAGCACAGCAAGGGGCCATCGAATCATCACTTGAGGAATTGGCTTCCATCGACCCGCAGTTCGCCCAGCTCTACGAACAGGAGGTCACCAGGACCGACGACGGCGAGTTCGTCGGCCTATTCGTGAAGAACCTCGAGAATGTGCAGGGTGACGAGAGAGACCTAATCATCATGAGTGTTTGTTATGGCCCTGATTCGAGCGGTCGGATACGAATGAACTTTGGGCCCATCAACCATGCCGGGGGAGAGAGACGCCTCAACGTCATCTTCAGTCGAGCTCGTCAACACATGGCCGTCGTAGCGTCGATGCGTGGCCAGCAGATCACCAACGTTCATAACGAGGGTGCGGCGCACCTGGCCGGGTTCCTGACCTACGCTGCCGCCGAAAGCCGTGGTGAAACGGATGTCTCGGCTGCGGTGCTTCGGTCCGCTGTAGCTGTCCCCGCCCGCAGATCTGAGCAAACGTCGCCCGTAGCGTCCGAGCTAGCCAGTGCCCTACAAAAACGAGGCTGGCATGCCGATGTCGCCGTGGGCCGATCCGACTTCCGGGTGGACGTTGCGATTGCGCTGGACGGGACATACCGGCTGGGCGTTCTTCTGGAGCCAGACGATTCCTGGGATGGCGAATCATCGCCTGTCGCACGATATGTCGCTGAAGCCGGCGTGCTTGAGGCCTTTGGTTGGCCCATAGTGCGAGTGCCGCTGAGCGATTGGCTGGTGGATTCCGACCGCGTCGTCGAGCGAATAGATGTGGCAGCAAGGGCTGCAGACTCGTCCCCTAACGACGTTTGAGTGCCAATTTGCGGCGGGTGTCGCCGGTATTTGTTCAGCTTTCCTAGTGCTTGCGAATGCAAATCCGCTCCGGCCGAATGGCCGGAGCGGATTGGAACACTATCGAACTCGTGAAGGCCGTCTGGGCCTGCGATCGTTCAACCTCTACGCAACCGAGGCTTCGGTGTCGATTGCCGGCTTTGTTCGCCCGATCGGGATCTTCTTGGGTTTCGCCTTCGCAGAGACAGGTATGCGTATCGTCAAGACACCATCGGCGAAGTCGGCTTCGATCCCGTCGATGTCCAGGCTGTCGCCGAGATGGACCTGACGACTGAACTTTCCTTGCCGACGTTCGGCGATGAACATCTGATCGGACTCTTTCCGGCTCCACCGCCTCTCGGCGGAAATTGTGAGAACACCTCGCTCGACGTCTACATCGATCGAGTCTTCGGTTACGCCGGGCAGATCAACATGCACCCAGACATCTTCGTCTCGGCGGTAGGCATCCATTTGCATAGACGTGACGCCGTTGGATTTGGGGCCCCGAAAGAAAAGGTCGAGGTCTCGGAACGGATCGTTTTGGGCCAACAACATATATTTCTCCTTTCAGAGGGACTCTGGACTAACGACCGGTTTGGGCTGAAGTAGCTGCCTCAAACCGATACAGAAAGACTATCTCTATTGCTGAATGTGTGTCAAGTTCTGAGAGGGTGGTTCTTGTTCTGATATGGTGCGTCAATGGCTCCCCATCCCAAACTCAGCAGAACCGGCGTGATCGATCAGGCCGTTGCGCTGGTGGAGCTCAGTGGTTACGACGCTCTCAGCGTTTCTGCGGTGGCGAAGGGGCTCGAGGTCGCACCGTCGGCGCTCTATACCTACTGCGATGGTCTCGACGGACTCCGCAACCTCGTGGCGACTGCCGCCACGAACAACCTCACCGCTGTCGTGCGAAATGCGGCAACTGGCACCTACGGAATCGTTGCCTTGAACGCGATGGGTGATGCCTACCGCCGTTTCGCCCACGAGCATCCCGGCCAGTTCGCTTCCACGCTGCGCCCTCCACCGGTGGCAGACGATGATCTGGGCACGGCCAACGTCGGCCTTCATGACACGTTCGTGCTTGTGTTCGCCGCCATGGGCTGGAGCCCGGATCGGTCCCACCTCGCGGCCCGCAGTACCCGCAGTGCTCTACACGGATTTCTTGCGCTCGAACATGCAACCGGGACAACGGCCGAACACGACAACGAGTTCAAGCACCTCGTTGATGCACTTATCGCGGGCCTGCACGGAGACGCCTGAG
>CALGOA010000219.1 GCA_937958015.1 uncultured Acidimicrobiales bacterium
GATCGTTCGCCACGTGGCGCTGGAGGCGAACGCAGGCAAAAATCAGAGCCCTCTGACGACGTCGAGCCAGAACTGGGTGGAGAGTGCGAGGGATTCGACGTCGATCCGTTCGTCGTTGCCGTGGAACCGAGAACCGAACGCACCGGGGTCCAGGGCGGGAGACAAGAGTCCGGCGCCGTAGGAAACTGCGCCCATCTCCCGGTAGATCCGGGAGTCGGTAAAGCCGACCGACATCTGCGGTGAGAGTCGCGCGGTCGGAAACGGATTGTTCACCGCCGCAGCCACGGCGTCCCACAGGTCGTTGTGGGTTTTGCTGATCGAGGACGGGTCGTTCATCAACACCTCGACCTCGACCCGGTCGGCGAGGTCGCCCAGCGCAGTGTCGAGGTGCGCCTGCACCTCGGCGCCGGACTCGCCGGGCAGCGTGCGGATATCGACGTCCAACGAGATCGAGTCGGGGATGACGTTTGTCTTCATCAGGCCGCCGTCCAAAACGTTGCACGAGAACGTTGTGTGGGTGCATGCGTGCAGGAACGAGGCCGTCGCCGCTGGCATTTCGTTGAGCACCTCGTCGATCTTGTCTGCGTCGAGCAGCGTTGCAGTCATCTCTGCGTCGAGTTCCATCGCGTCGACCCGCTCACGCCAGAGTTCACTGACGGTTGCCGGTGGCGAGTAGTCGGTGAGGCGCTGGATCACGCCGGCGGCGGTCACAAGGGCGTTGTCCCGACGGAACGGCATGGATCCGTGACCGGGAACTCCCGAGATCCTGAGCCGGCGCCATGCGACTCCCTTCTCGCCAACGGTCACTCCAACCGACGGCGCCTCAGACGAACCGGTGTGAAGACCGCCATTTTCGGTCAATACGTAGTCGGCCATGATGTCGTCGCGCTGATTGTCGGCCATCCACCGCATCCCGTGCGCGCTGCCGGATTCTTCGTCGGCCACAGCGAAGTAGATCAGATCGCCCTTGGGTTTGAACCCTGAGGCCGCCAGCGATCGGAAGGCGACCGCCATCGACGAGGTGAGGTTGAGCATGTCGACGGCACCCCGTCCCCACACCTCTTCGACGCCGTCGGTTGTCACCAGGTCACCGGCGAAGGGGTCGCGGCTCCATCCGCTTTCGTTCACCGGGACCACGTCGGTGTGGCCCATGAGACACAGGCTGGGGGCGGACGGGTCGGATCCGGCGATGCGGGAGACGAGCGAGACGCGGCCCGGGGTTGGCTCGTACCGTTCGATGTCCAGCCCGACACCGTCGAGATAGGCCTCGATGGTGTCGGCATTGCGAACCTCCTGGCCCGACTCGGGGGTGCCGTCGTTGACGCATTCGTTTCGAATGAGGTGCTGAAGGAGTTCCACCGTCTCGTGCGTTCGGGCGTCGGTTGCGGAGGAATCGCTCATCGGCCCAGTTCAGCCGACGACGTCGAATGGGGCAACCCGGGATCAGGACAGTGGGAGGCCGTCCTAGAATTGGGAGGTGAGCGAACGACAGGGCGGCGGTATTCCGGGTTGGGTCTGGGGCATGCTCGTCGGCGTTCTGATCTTTGCCGGCGGCTTCTATCTGGGGAACCTCGGCACCGATTCCGACACGGTTGACGTTGGCGGTGGCACCTTTGGAGCCCAGGAGGATCCCTCCGACTCAACGACGACGACACCGGCGGAGTCAACGACAACCGTGCCGGTGTCCACTGAGACCGCCGCACCCACCACAACCGACCCCCCGACAACCACGGTGCGGTACTCCGACCTGCCGGTCGTGTTCGTCACCGAACTGCCGGTGGAGGCGTTGGACACGCTCGATCTGATCGACTCGGGCGGACCGTTTCCCTTCGATCGGGATGGCCTCACGTTTCAGAATCGTGAGGGACTGCTGCCCGACTTTCCACGGGGCCACTACCAAGAGTTCACGGTGATCACCCCGGGCGCGTCCACCCGAGGAGCGAGGCGGATCGTGGCCGGAGCCGACGGTGAGCTGTACTACACCGCCGACCACTACAACTCCTTCAGAGAAATCCTCCCCGAAGACTGAAGGGCTAGAAGAAGGAGTCGAAGCATTCGGTCATGCGGTCGACGTGGTCGCTGTAGAGGCCGTCGATGCCCATGTCGATCAGGCCGGTGATCTCGCGGTGCTGCTGGGCATCCCAGCCAAGGGCCATCCGCCCGAAGCGGTGGACCAGGGCCACCTGGCCCGCATTCCACTCTTTGGCGGGCCGATTCAAGGCGTCGATGCCCCGCTCGGCCAGTTTGGCCGCCCTGCGCTCGACTCCCTCGTCGATGCTGCCCCGCCCGGGCGAGTCGACGAGGATCGCCGACGTTTCGTGCCGCCACAGCGTCAATTGATCAATGCTCGGATAACAGAGCCACAGCTTCTGTTCGGCACCGGCCTGACGGGCGGCGTCCACCGTTGCCTCGAACGCGGCCGGATCCTTCACGTCGAGGCTGAGCTCCAATTCGGTGCCCACCGTCTCATACAGCTCAGAAAGGGCCGGAATATGGCTGGGTAATTCGGACCTGTTCAGCTGGCCGATCGGCCTACGTCGGAACAGTCCACCGATCACTCCATCGTGGTCGAGAACCGCAACCCCGTCGGCCGTAACGTAAACGTCAGATTCCAAACCGGACGCCCCCAGCTTCACTGCGAGCGTGAAAGCCTCGAGCGTGTTTTCGGGCGCATGAGCCCGCGCACCCCTATGGGCAAAGCCAATCGGGGGTATTCGGAGCGACTGATGGCGGGGCGGCCGGGGCGTGGTTGTTGGTGGATCAACGTCGTCAGTCATCGGCTCTCCGATCGATATTGCAACCGTGTTTCGACGGTTGAAGGGGTCCACCGCGAACGGACATCTGCCCAGCAGACTAAATCGCTTGTGGGGTGAGGTTCACCGATGTTTGTCCAAAGTCTCAAGAGTTGCGCCTCAGGTGCCGAATCTACTTGTACGCCAAGTAGGAGGAAGTAATTCATGGCAACAATTCGGGCCAGCTGTCAAGACTGCGGAGACGTGGAACTCACCACAACGGACGTTCACGTTCGGATCTGCGATGACAACAACGCTGGTACATACTCCTTCCGCTGTCCTCACTGTGAGATGACCGTGGTAAAGAGTGCGGAACCCCGCACGATCGATCTTCTGGTCGCCTCCGGTGTGGCATTCACCACCTGGCGCCTTCCGGCCGAACTCGGAGAAACCCATCAGGGTGCCCCGATCAGCCATGACGACCTCCTTGATTTCCATGACCTTCTGAGCGACGACGCCGCTCTGGAAGACGCCATGGCTCAGTTCTCGCAGTAGAACTTCCTCTTCCTGCGAGGCAGGGCGACACATGTCTGAGACCACCCGGCCACCGGCCGGGTGGTCTCCTTTTTCTTCCCGGTTGACCAGCCCAGACCCCACCCAAGCGGGCTTGGTGGGTACCCTAAGAGCATGTTCAATATCGGGGGCCCGGAGTTCGCCCTCATCATCGTCTTGGCGCTCGTGGTGGTTGGCCCCGAGCAGCTGCCGGGGCTCATCCGCAAGGCTGGGCAGTACGCCGCGCAAGCTCGCCAGATGAGCAGCACGCTGCGGGCCGAATTCATGGCCGCGACCGAACCCATGCAGGACAGCCTGAAGGAGTTCCAGCAGGGCATGAACGAGTTCCAGACCGGCGTCACCGATCTGGGCAACACGGTCACCGAAGCTGCCGACCCCAAGAAGTGGGGCGCTGGCACCGCTGAGGATCCAATCGTGCCCCGCGGCTTCGCCGATGGCGACTCGGCGCAATCGGCCCCGGGGACCGAGGCCGCCGCGGCGTCTGGAACCGCAGCCGCCGCCTCGGGCAAGGCCGATCCGTGGGCGGCTGACCGAGTGCAGCCAATCACCGAACCCGAACGGCCCAAGAAGCTCAAAGTCACCCCGCCGGTGAACCCCTGGGATCCCATCTATAACGAAGGCGACACCCCGGAAACGGCCACCGACCAGACCGAAGCAGCTGCTCAGCAGTTAGAACAGCACAGCCAACTGGACGCCGATGAAGAACCCGCTTAAGCGCTCGGAGAATCCGAAGGGGCCCGGCCCCAGCGAAATGACGCTGCTCAGTCATCTGCAGGAGCTTCGGACCCGCATTATGAAGATGGCGATCGCCGTATTCATTGGGGCCATTGGGGTCTGGGTGTTTTTTGACCCGATCTTCCAATTCTTGGCTCGCCCGTACTGTGACTTGCGGGATGACGTCGCAGAGGACTGCGTGTTCATCGCTCTTTCGCCGCTTCAGCCGTTTAGTGTTCAGCTTCAGATTGCTGGATACGGCGGAATCATCGTGGCGCTGCCCGTGATTCTGTATCAACTAGGTCGTTTCGTTCTGCCCGGGCTCTACAAGCACGAGAAGAAAGCACTGGCCCCGTACCTTGTGGTCTCGACCATCTTGCTTGCCGGGGGAATGACGCTTGCGTACTGGTTCTTGCCACGTGCTCTCGATGTTCTCGTCAATGACTTTGGTGGAGACCGTTTCGAAGCCTTCTTCAGCGCTAGCGAGTACTTGGGATTCCTCACCAAGATGATCCTGGCATTTGGAATCGCATTCCAGTTGCCCGTCGTTCTCGTGTTCCTCCAACTCGTGGGTATCGTTCAAACCCAGACGCTGAAGAGCAATCGACGCGTCGCAATCATCTTCGTCGTCGTACTGGCTGCGGTGATCACCCCCACCGGCGATCCGTTCACACTCGGCGTCCTCGCCGTCCCGATGTACCTGTTCTACGAACTTTCGATCCTTATCGGCTCGCGCCGCAAAAAGAAGGATCCCTACGACGAAGCCGTCTCGTAGCGGTGACAGAAGCCTCGTTCGCCCCCGACCGTTTCCAGGTCGAGGCGACCGAAGCGGTGGATGCCGGCGAACACGTAATCGTGGCGGCCCCCACCGGTTCGGGTAAGACCTATGTCGCTGAACATGCGGCCCGTCGAACACTCGCCCTGGGACGTCGGTTGTTCTACACCACCCCGATCAAGGCTCTGAGCAACCAGAAGTTCAGTGATCTCAAGGCCGAACACGGTGGTGCGAACGTGGGGCTGCTCACCGGAGACAATTCGATCAACCCCGACGCTCCGATCGTGGTGATGACCACCGAGGTTCTGCGGAACATGCTGTACGCGGGAGCCGAATTGGAGACGCTGGCATCGGTAGTGCTCGATGAAGTGCACTATCTGCAGGACAGCTATCGCGGCCCGGTGTGGGAGGAAGTCATCATCCACCTGCCCCACCGGGTGCAGCTGGTCTGTTTGTCGGCCACGGTCAGCAATGCCCCGGAGCTCGCCGAATGGATCCAAACCGTGCGCGGACCCACCCGGCTCGTGGTCGAAACGGCCCGGCCGGTGCAGCTGGTGAACAAGTACATCGCCTCCGAACGACAGGGGAGTCGAGTCGAGGTGATCGACACCCTGGCTGGCAACAAGCCGAACGAAAAGGGCTTCACATTCGACCTCGACGCCAACGCTCGAATCGATCGCCCCCGCAAACGCAAACGGTCGTCGCAGCGGGCCAAACGACCGCCTCGAAAATGGCGGTCACCGAACCGGTCCGAGATCCTCACCGAGCTTCGCAAAGCCGAGATGCTTCCTGCTATCCACTTCATCTTCAGTCGGGCGGCGTGTGATGACGCGGCCCGCGAGGTGTCGTCGGCCGGCATCACCCTCACTACCTCTGAGGAGCGGTCGCTCATCCGGTCGTTGGCCGACCAGCACGTCGCCCAACTCACCACCGACGAACTGCAGACGCTCGAGTTCGATCGTTTCATGGAACAGCTCGAGGCCGGCGTCGCACCCCACCACGCCGGGATGGTGCCGGTCTTCAAGGAGCTGGTCGAGGCCGCCTTCAGTCAGGGGCTGATCAAGGTTGTGTACGCAACCGAGACCCTGGCGCTGGGGATCAACATGCCAGCGAAGTCGGTCGTGATCGACAAGCTGACAAAATGGACCGGCGACCATCACGAGTTCCTCACTCCGGCCCAGTACACCCAGCTGACCGGCCGGGCTGGTCGCCGAGGGATCGACGAGGTCGGTCAGGCGCTAGTTCCGTGGTCACCGTGGGTTACGTTCGAGCAGGTAGCCACCCTGGCATCAAGCCGCGAGTTCGTGCTCACCTCGGCGTTCCGACCCACCTACAACATGACGGCCAATCTGGTGCGGCGATACGAACCGGAACGGGCCCGCCAACTACTCAACCTGTCGTTCGCGCAGTTCCGGGCCAACGCCGGGATCGTTCGCTCCGAGCATGAGCTGGAACGACTTCTGGATCGCCGTGACGGAGTCGTTCGAAAGATCGAATCCGAGTTCGGCCCCGTTGACGAGCTGCGAGCCGTCGTTCGCGAGGTGGCCCAGCGCGGCCCCGACGAGGCGCCAACCGACGATGTCAGCTTCGCACTGTCGCAACTTCGACCCGGCCAGATCATCGAGGTCGACGGCCCGGGGCTGCCACCCCATCTGGCGGTCATCTCTGTTGCCTATCGCAAAGGCAACCGGGTGAAACTGGTGGGCGTCGACGTCGACTGCGAAACCCATGAACTCGACGGCAAGTCGCTCGACCAGATTCCAATCGTGTTGGGCACGGTCGAGGTGCCCGATCCCTATCTCCCCAACAGCATGAGTTTCATATTCGAGGTCAGCCAGTCGCTCAGCCGCGCTCGTCTGCTCAGCTCGAAACGGCGACGTCGACCCGACGGCGAATCCACCACCGCAGCAGCTCGACGCGACAGCGACTCGATTCCCCGCCCGGCGATCAAGTCCCTCAAGCGGCTGCGTCGACTCGAGGCCGATATCGACCGACTCCGCTCGTCCGTGGTCGCCGACTCGGATTCACTCGCCCGCCAGTTCGATGCGGTGCTCGGCGTCCTTCGAGATCGAGGCCATGTAGAGGACTGGAGCCTCACACCATCGGGCCGCCGTTTGGCCAGCACCTATCACGAAGCTGATCTGCTGGTGGTCGAAGCACTCGAAGAAGGCGTGTTCGATGGGATATCGGTGCCAGAACTTGCGGCGCTCGCATCGGTTTTTGGCTACGAACAACGAGGCAAACCATCCAAGAACAGCAACCAGAAGGGATCACGCCGCGAACGAGACTCGATCGAAGCGGTGGTGTTCCCAACTGGAGAGTCTCGGCGGCGGTATCGAGCGATCGAACGCCTCCATCGGCAACTCGCTCGGGCGGAAGGACATGCCGGGCTCCAGGAGATCAAGACCCCCGATCCCGGCTTTATGAACGTGGCCTACCAGTGGGCGCTGGGTGTCGACCTCGACCCGGTGCTCGCAACCAGCGACACCACCGCTGGCGACTTCGTTCGGACCATCAAGCAGGTCATGGACCTGATCAGCCAGATCGCTGAGCTGGCGCCGGTGCCTCTTACCCAGCGGGCCGCCCGACAGGCCGGCGATGCTCTCTTCCGCGATCTAGTCACCGTGTCTCAGGTCACCGGCGACGCCGACTACGAGCCGCTCGACGAGGCGGACACCACCGACGCCGCCTGATGGTGATCGGCAAAGGCACGGCCTACGGCACCGAGTCGGCGATCGACCCGTCGTGGCCATCGTTCGATTCCGACGCTGCTCTCGCAGAGCACATCACGACCAACGGGACCGCGCCGTGCACGGTCACCGCAGGCGACATCCTTACAACGCTTGGCGGCGGAGCCCCGTCCGGGGTCGCTTCGCTGGCGTATCCGATCGACCTGATCGAGGTGATCGCCGACGGGGAGACGTTCACCGCCGTGGCCCATGTCGTCGCCCGCCGTCGGCTGTGGACCGGTCAGTTTCTGGTCGCAATGAATGCCGCCTGGGTCGACGGGCTGTACTTGGGACCTCGATCACACCCCAACGACGGTTTGGTCGATGTGACGTTCGGTTCACTGGCCTGGCAGCAGCGGTTCATGGCTCGCCGGCGGGCCGTCACGGGTACTCACCTGCCGCATCCCGCCATGAAGATGGTCCGACGGTCCGAATACACCGCTGAGCTGGACCGGAGCCTTCCGTTACGGCTGGACGGCGTGGCGAAGGGCACCGTCAGAAACCTTCGGATCCAGGTCCGACCCGACGCCGGAGTGGTCGTGGTCTGACCGATTTCATCAGTTGCCGGTAATCTCCCGCTCCGTATCCGCGGCCCCGGCGACCGGCCGCAATACCCTTACCTGCCGTGGGAGCGTACGTCGCAGAGGAGTTCACCGCGGCTGAGGCCGACGTGCTCCGTCGGTATTTTACAAATCTGGACGGTCCGGTGTTCGCACTGGTGAACCTCCCCGAGGTCGTGAAGGGAGCGCTGTTCGCTCGATACTCGCGATCAGCGAAGAGTCTGCGACGGCTCTTCCTCGATGAGTTCGTCAATGAGCTCGATATCGAAGGTGACGCCACCATCGACGCCACGATCGGTCTGGAGCGGGCCGAGAGCCTCTACGAGCGGATCTTCGTTGAATACGGGGACGACTCGGTTGCTCAGCTCGGTGGTGTGCACCTGGCGTGCGAACAGGCCTCCAACCTGTTGACAAAGGTGCTCGAGTGGGGGCGCCTGGCCTCCTACCTTGAACAGTCCACCCGGTACATCCCGTACGACTCCCGATATGGCGGCCGCTACCGCTACTACCGGGATCCTGAGATCCTGGCCTCGACCTTCGGCACCCGCTACGTCGGCGATATGGATCGGCTGTTCGATACCTACGCCCAGATGGCACCGAAGGTGGAGGAACACATCCGCCAGGTGATCCCGAAAGCCCCCGGCGATTCAGACTTCATCTACCGCCAGGCCGTCAAGGCCAAGGCCCTCGACGCCGTCCGCGGAATCCTGCCCGCTTCGGCCCAGAGCAACGTCGGCATCTATGCCAGCGGTCAGGCCTACGAACAGATGCTCATTCGGATGAGGGCCAACCCGCTGCCCGAGGCCAACGCCTACGCCGACCTCATGCTGACCGAACTTCGCAAGGTCATCCCGTCGTTCGTGCGACGCGTCGACCTTGCCGACCGGGGCGAGGTTCACAGCAACTATCTCAGCGATATCAACCTCCACATGTCATCGGTTGCTGACGAGCTGCTCACCGCCGGACCCGCCGATCAGGGGACCAGCGTTGAACTGGTCGACTTTGATCCCGAGGCGGAAGTCAAGCTCGTCGCTGCGATGTTGTACCCCTACTCCCGGCTCTCGGAGACGGAGCTGACCCGACAGGTCCACGACATGAGCGTCGAGGACCGCCTTCAGGTGATTCAGGCCTACACCGGCAATCGTGAGAACCGCCGCCACCGCCCCGGCCGGGCTCTGGAGCGGCCGGCCTACCGGTTCGACATCCTGGCCGACTACGGCGCATTCCGCGATCTGCAGCGACACCGCCTGCTCACGGTTGAATGGCAGCAGCTCAATCCGGGTCACGGCTACACCCGCCCCGAACTGATCGACGAGATTGGACTCACCGACGAGTTCGATGCCGCCATGCACCGGTCCGCTGCGCTCTATGGAGCGCTCGAACCCTTTGGCGCCGCAGCGTCGTATGCGGTCTCGTTGGCCTATCGGGTCCGGTTCATGATGAACCTCAATGCTCGCTCGGCGATGCACATGCTCGAACTTCGCTCGACGCCACAGGGCCACCCGGCCTACCGCACCGTTGCGCAGGAAATGCATACCGCCATCGCCGAGACGGCTGGTCATCACGCCATCGCCGAGATGATGACGTTCGTGAACCACAGCACCGAAGCCGACCTCGAACGCCTCGAAGCCGAACGTCGCGCCGAACAAAAGCGGCTCGCGCAGTAGTTGATGGCCGGCTGCGAGGGTCTGTGTTGACCCACGCTTTTGGGTAGGCCGATTGCCTCTACTCACGAAGCCTGTGCTTGTCGCCTCCAGCGGGGCCGTTCCGTCGCCACGGAGGCGCAGCCTCCGGGCATTCCACAATGCGCTCCGTCAGACTTGCCGGTCCAAACAATCCAGCCCTCGCCTCGGGCCGGCAGGCCACCGCAACACAACCCTTTGTCCTCCCGGGGGGTGAGCGCGTTGCTGTGTGAAACCGGGAAGCGAGACGAGCGGTTAGTGTCGCGCCGGAGGCTCGGCCTCCGTGGCCAAGAACGGCCCCCGGAGGGAATAGTAGGGTGCCTGATGAGGACAACACCCTTGGAGCCTGGCGGGAGTGAACGCAATCGGTCTACCCACAGGCCCGAAAAGTCACAGACCCTCGGAGCCAACTCGTGAGTAGGCGCAATCGGTTTACCCAAAAGCGTACGTGCACACAGTCCCCCGTAGCCAGCTTCGAACCACCCGGAACCGACCTAGAGCGGCTTCAACCGCCCCGAAACGACCGATTCGAGCGGTTGGGGGTGGTTGGGCCCGACAAAGTGCTGCTCAGGGTGGTTCGATCAAAAACCATTCAAGAAACGGGGCATGGGCCGATAGGCCTACATGCACTCAACACTTCGACGAACCATTGCACTGCCCGTGTTCGCCGGCTCGGCGGTCCTCTTCCTTGCGTCGCCGGCGGCGGCTCACGAATCCCACACGGTGAAGCCGGGGGAGACCCTCGGCCACATCGCCCAGGACCACGGAGTCTCGGTTTCGGCCATCGTGGCCGAAAACGGGATCACCAACCCCAACCGCATTCGTGTCGGACAGGTCCTCAGCATCCCTCACGCGGACGCCCCGGCCAGTTCGGCCCCAGCGGCCGCTCCAGCGCCCACCCAGGGTCCAAAACCCGTCAATCCCGCCGACTTCGGTGGCGGGGTCGGCAGCTACACCGTCGCTTCGGGTGATTCACTTAGCCGGATCGGATCCAAGCTGGGCGTCAGCTGGAAAGAAATCGCCAATCTGAACGGCATCTCCAGCCCGTATCGCATCCGGGTTGGTCAGGTACTGCAGGTTCCCGGCTCGGCCGCGAGTTACCCGAATCTTCCGTCGCGGATCGTAAATGACCCCGTCCGACTGGCGATACTCCCAAGCCTTGAAAAGTGGTCCCAGCACTACGGCGTACCCACCGACCTGATGATGGCGATCGCTTGGCAGGAGTCCGGTTGGAGAAACGACCAGATCTCCAGCGCCGGCGCCTTCGGAATCGGGCAGATCATGCCGGCCACCGGAGAATGGATCGCGACCAGCATCATCGGCGACCCCTCGCTCAGCCGGATCGAACCAGAGGACAATATTCGCATGAGTGCCGCCTATCTGGGTTGGTTACTCGTGGAGATGGGCGACGAGGATCAGGCCATCGCTAGCTACTACCAGGGTCAGGGCTCGGTCCGAGCCAATGGCTGGTACACCAGTACCCACTCCTACGTCGCCAACGTAACCTCCCATCGAGCCATGTTCGTCAGCCGCTAGGACCACGATTTCCAGATGCGACGTTGGACACGGTGGGAGTTGCCAACGTGGTCTGTAGAGTCCGGCCATCCAGCGGTTGCGTACGTAGAGGTTTTATATGGCTGAAGATTTAGAAGAAGAAATTTCCGAAGACGATGTCGACGCCGACATCGATGAGGATGCACTCGAAGAAGACCTCGATGAGGATGTACTCGTCGAGGACGACGAGTTCGAAGAGGTCAGCCTTGAAGAGGTCGACGAGGGTGATGAGGATGACGAGGTCGACGAGGCCCCGGCACCCAAAGCTCGCAAGGTCTCCAAGGAAGACGATGATGACGACGACGATGAACTCGATCCCGACGACATCGAAGCCGATCTCAGCGACATCCTGCAGGACCGCATGGCGACCGACGATGACGACGAGGACGAAGAGGACGAAGACGCTCCCAAAGTTGTCGCCCAGCGCGATCGCGAGTTCGTCTGCAACAGCTGCTTCCTCGTTGTGAACCGGAGCCAGTTCGGATCACAGAAGAACCCCCGTTGCCCAGTCGGCGATCCCGACTGCCCCTCGATTTCACAGATCTTCTCGTAAGGGAGTACCAAACAGATATGGCGTCAAAGGAAAAGTCCGACGAGCTCGATCTCCGCGACGTCATGCTGTACGCCCCGATCGGGTTTCTCTACGAATATCAAAAGGTCATCCCACAGCTGGTCAAGAAGGGCCGCTCCCAAGTCCAGCTGGGAATGTTCCTCGGCCGTATGGCCGCATCAAAGGGTGGGGCCAGCGCTGAAAAGGTGACCGCTGACGCCTTGACCACCATCGCCACGGTCGCAGCCCGCGGCATCACCGAATTCGGACAGGCCGTGGGACTGGCGCCGCCCGATGACGAAGCACCGCCGGTCGACGTTGTCGAAACCACCGAGATCACACCGCCACCGCCACCTCCAGCCCCCAAAGCGATCAAGACCAAGAAGGCGGCGCCGAAGACCCCTCGGCTCCCCATCGCCGGATACGACGATCTCACCGCTCGTGAGGTCATCGCCCTGTTGGACGACCTCACGCCCGCGCAGCGAAAGCGTCTGAGAACCCACGAGGTCGAGAACCGGAACCGAAAGACCGTGCTCGCCAAGCTCGACCGTTTGGCAAAGTAGATGGCGTTCGAGTCCGCCCGACCGGCCGGACCAGATGACCTCGCCGACATCGATTGGATCGGGTCGGCAGTACTCGAACCCATGCCAGATGCGAGAGGCGGGCCAGTGTTCTCGTCGTTCGAGATTGGCTTCGCGACACCTCGAGATCGGGTGACCGACGCGCTCGACGCAGAGAACGCCGCAGCTGCGGTAGGTGAGTTCGATGGTGTCGTCTTCGGGTATGCGGTGTGGCGAATCGAAGAGCTCGATACCGGCGACCTGCTGGGTCGTCTCTACGATTTCGCAGTGCACCCCGACGCCAGGGGAGTAGGCATCGGCGAAGCGATGATGGATCTCATCGTCGCTGATCTGACCGGCCGTGGTTGTATCGGTGTCGACGCTTGGGCGCTGCCCGGAGACCGGGCCACCAAGAACTTCTTCGAGAGTTTCGGGCTGAAAGCGCGATTGCTTACCGCTCACCGATCATTCGACCGTTGAGCGGCAGCTTCATCGTCTAGGCCTCGGCTGCCTCGGTGTCGTCGCGGGCCTCAGTGTCGTCGCTGGCTGCTTCAGCCTCGGGGGCAACCTCGGGCTCGGCTGCGGCGGTTTCTTCGGCTGCGGGCGCCTCGACCGGCGCATCGGTGTCGGCGGCGACCTCTTCCACAACCTCTTCGGGTTCTGGCTCGGGCTCGGGGACAACGGTTCCGGGACGAGGACGGGAAGGAGCCCGCAGCAGATCGGCCGGGCCCTTGTTTACCTGAGGGCCCGAGTCACGGTCCCGACGTTTGTCGCGGCCACCACCCTTGCGGTCGCCGCCGGACTTGTTGTCGCCGGGTTTGCCGTCATTGCGGGGGCCCCGATCCGAATCGCTGCGTGGGCCGCGATCTCGGCCACCGGAACCGGGTCGACCACCGCGTCCACGAGGGCCGGCTGCCTTGCGGGCGGCGCGCACACGTTTCGCAGCGGCTTTGGCCTCGGAGGGCTTGATCCCGTAGTGGGCAGCGATCTTCTCGACGCGGTCAGCCACCGAGCGGATGATCTCGAGGAACTGTTCATCGGGGTTGGCGGGATAGTGCTCCGGGGTGACCGCATTGCGGATAGGGGAGAAGGCCAACGCGTCAACCACCGACGCCCAGCGGTCGGGGGGAGTTTCGGCACCGAGTTGTGCTGCGGTGAGTGCGGCCAGCGGCTCGGCCAACTCGACCGGAATGGGCGAGCCAGCTTTAACCGGTCGGGAGGTGAGCCGAAGCGCCCGAATGACCCGTTCCTCTTTCACGGCCGACTCGAGGTCGCTCAGCCATGCGGCGTGATCGGCTTCGACCCGACGGTTTAGCGACTCACGAAGGTTGGCGGCCATGGCGCGGGTTTCTTCATCCCGAGCGCCCTTGTCGGCGGCAACGACGACCTGACGAAGATCACGCAGATCAAGCTGTTCGATGTCGGCCAGCGCGGCCTCGGCCCGGTCACGCCATTCCGCGGTGGCCAGCTTGGGTTGAAGACCCTCGGCAATCGCGACGATCGCCTTCGCATTGGGGTCATCCTTTGCGGCGGTTCGGACCGCAGGCAGGCCACCCTTGAGGAGCTGGTCTGCGATCGGGCGATGTTCCTCGGGGACCGCAGCAATGACCGCGTCGCGGTGCACACGGCGGGGCTTGAGTCGTGTGGGTCGCGGCTTGGCCGGTGTCTGAGGCTTGGAATCTCGTGGCGGACGGGCGCCACGGGCGGGTCGATCGGACCGGTCGCCGCGATCGCGGCGTGGTCGATCACCGTCGCGGCCTCGACCACGACCCTTGGGAGCCTTCACCTCGGTGACGAGTTCATCGTCTCGCACCGGTCGGGAGATCAGTTCGAGCAGGTCGTTCCGCTCTTTCTTGGCCTTCGGAGGGAACACCTCGAGGACCTCAATTCCATCGAGGTGGAACTCGGCTTCGGCCTTTACGACGTCTCCGACCTT
>CALGOA010000220.1 GCA_937958015.1 uncultured Acidimicrobiales bacterium
CCCCGATGGTGTGTTCGTTCTTCAGACCATCGAAGGAACCCCGGCGTTCGATCTGCTCGAACGGGGCGATGTGATCGTCTCGGTCGAGGGTGAAACGGTGGTTGTCCCGAACCAGCTCATCGACGCCATCAGTGGCCGAGCCCCCGGCGATGCCATCACCATCGGGGTCGAACGAGCCTCGAACGGCGTGGTCGAAACGATTCCCGTCACCCTTGCGGCCCGGGACGACGATCCTGAGCAGGGCTTCCTGGGCGTCGGTACGCAGGAGCGGGTCGATCTCGATCTCGACGTCGGATTCGACGTCACGCTCGGTTCCGACAACATCGGCGGTCCCTCCGCCGGACTGGCATTCACGTTGGCCGTGCTCGACCAGCTCACGCCCGGCGAACTGACCGGGGGCCAGAAGGTCGCCGTCACCGGCACGATCCAGGTGGACGGAAGCGTCGGTCCCGTCGGTGGTGTGGAACAGAAGGCCGCTGCGGTTCGTGACGAAGGCGTCAAGGTGTTCATCGTTCCCACCGCACTGGGTGAAGCGACGATCGAGGCCGTTCGCGACGCCGCCGGTGATGGCGTCACCGTGATCCCGGTCGACAACCTCGACGGAGCCCTCGCTGCCCTCGCCGAACTCGGCGGCGACGTCGACGCCCTCGACGAATACGCCGCCGGGTAGTCTCGAATGCGGTGTTCCGCTGAGGAACTTCTGAGAGGAATCCTGCTCAGTTCTGTAGGCGCCAGAGAGCAGACCCAATCGAGGCTGAGAACGCGCTCGTGCGACTAGCATCGTGGGATGGCCACGAAGCGTGACCCCCTACTTGACCCGGATCGGATTGCGAAGCAGGACTTCGCATCGTCCTTCCGCGGATACGACCCCCATGAGGTGCGTCGTTTCCTCCAGCAGATTGCCGAGGCCGCACGGGCGGATGTCCCGTCACCAGCTGATGATCCCGAGGTCATCAAGGCCCTCGTTGGCGAACGAGACGAACTGCGCCGCCGTGTCGCTCAGTTGGAACGGGCCGCCAACTCCGCCGAGAACGACGATGCAATTCACGTCACCAGCCTGATCACCTCGGAAACCACCCAGGTCATTGAGAGCGCCCGCGCCGCCGCCGCCGAGATCATTCGCAAGGCCGAAAGCGAAGCGAGCCGCCGCCGCAAAGAGGTCAAAGAGCTCGAGCAGCGCGTCGACGCCGAAATCCAGCAGAAACGTTCCGCCACCGCCGAAGACACCTCCAAGGTTCGTCGCGAAACCCAGGCCGAGGTCACCAAACTTCGCAACGAAGCCGACGAGGAAACCAAGTCGCTTCGGGCCAAGGCCGACGAGTACGCCGCCACCACCCGGGCCCAGGCGCAGGAGATTCTGCGCTCGCGCACCGCCGAGGCCGAGAGTTTCTACGAAACCCGCACCCGCAAGACCGAAGAAACCACGGCGGCCATGCGGGCCGAGGCCGAAGAAGAAACCACCACGATGCGGCGCAACGCCGAGGACGCGGCGGCCAAGATGCGCCGTGAAGCCGAGGAGGAAACCCTCGCCCTCCGACGCCGCACCGACGAAGAGGTCAAGGCTCTCCGTGCGGCAACCGAAGCCGAAGCCGAAGATCTCCGAACCGCAGCACAGGCTCGCGTCGATGAGCTCAACGTCGAGGCCGACAAGATCGCGGCCGAAGCCGAGAACGCTGCGAATATCGCCAGGGCAGAAGCCGCCGCAGCCGCCGATCTGGCCACCCGTGAGGTGCGTGACGAAGCCCGCATGATGGTGGCCGAGGCTCGGGCCGTGCGCGAGAAGATCCTCACCGATCTGGTCCGGCGCCGCCGGGCTGCCCGTCAGCAGATCGATCAGGCTCGCGCCGCTCGAGACCGCCTGATGCACTCGCTGGAACAGACCAAACGCGAACTTGAAGAGGCCACGTCGGAGCTGCAGCGGGCCGTGCCCGAGGCTCGGGCTGCGATGGACCGGGTACCCACCCCGGTCGCCGATGACGATGCCGAAGTTGCCGCTGCGTTGGCGGCACTCGACAAGGCCCGCCCCGAACGCAGCCGCAGTTTCACCGATCTGGGTGATGCCCCCGAGACCACCGACTACGCCCGGCGACTCGCCGAGGGTGACACCGGCGATGCCGCTCCGGTTATCTCGATTCCCGAGGAACCCACCCCCGATCCAGAACCCGAGCCCATCCAGGACGAGGTTGTCGACGACGAGCCAGCACCGGCGTCGTGGCGCCGCGACGAAACCGTCGAGATCGAGGTGGTCCCCGAGCCGGTCGAGGAACCGTCGATGCCTCCGCCCCCATCGGCCTCCGACGCCACCACCTCCCCGTTCGCCAGTCGGCCCATGGACCCCGAACCCGACGAAGAGTCTGTGGACGAAGAAGCCGACGATTACGGCGACGTCGAGGACTCGATGCCCGAGGCCGACGAACCCGACGACGAGCCCTCGTCTCAGGATGTCGAGGGAGAAGACCACGAATCCGAGGACGAGGTACGCCGAGGCCGGCTCTTTGACACCGCGGTCGGCAACATCGACGAAACCGAGTCCACCCGTTCCGCCGGACTCTTCGGACTGGGCAGCTCAGCCGCATCGGCACAGCCAGAACCGGGCGCCGGCGGATCACTGTTCGGGAGCCGAGGCGCCCCCGTGGCATCGGCTCAGGACGACGACGATGAAGACGACGAGTCCGAGCAGGCCAGCACCAGCGACGAGGCCGAGGCCGAACGCACCGAAATGCTCGACCGCTTGGGCCCCGATCTGAAACGCCAGCTGAAACGAGCCCTGGCCGACGACCAGAGCGATCTGCTCGACGCGGTCCGTCGCGGCGGTAGAGATGCGTCGGTCTCTGACCTTCCCGCCGAGGAACGGCAGGTTGCCCGTTTCGCCGATGCCCTCGAATCACCCCTTCGGTCCAGCGCCAACTCGGGTGCCGGGGCAGTGGGCGGTCGGATTTGGCCCGGTCTGGTCGACGGTCTGGTGGCCGACACGGCTCATGCCCTGGTGGACAATGTGCGATCGGTCGTCACCGAAGCCGTCGGCTCCAACGGCGGTGAGGATGCGGCCCTCGAGGCGATCCGCAGTCACTACCGAGACGTCCGCACCAATCAGCTCGGACGCCTCGTCGACAAGTCACTCGTGAAAGCCTTCGACATCGGAATGGAGCGTGGCCGCGAGGGGAGTCGTTAACCCGAGCAGGAAAAAGGGGTCCGCCCTGATTCCCGTCGCTTGACGAAACGCCCTACGGTTTACACCAATGGCAACAACATCCCCGCCTGCTGTCTCACGACGGCGCCTCCCCCTCATCGTCGCCGGTGGACTGGTCCTGCTGATCGCGCTCACCGCCAGCGGCATCGCCCGTCTGTTCACGGACTATCTGTTCTTCGACAAGCTCGGATTCGCCTCGTCGTGGGGGAAAATCCTGCTCACCCAGGTCGGCCTCGCTGTCGCGTTCACACTGGCGTTCTTCGCCATCCTGTTCGGCAACCTCACGATCGCCGACCGTCTGAAACCCGACGTCCGACCCCCTTCGCCTGAGGAAGACCTGATCGAGCGGTATCACCAGCTCATCGGGCGCCATGGCACCCGGGTTCGTTTCGTCGTCTCGGCGTTCCTGGCACTCATGTTCGGGTTGCAGGTCTCCCAGGAATGGCAGCGATGGTTGCTGTTCTCCAATTCGAACGACTTCGGCCGCACCGACCCGCTGCACGGCCTCGACGCATCGTTCTACGTGTTCCGACTGCCATTTCTGACCTTCCTGGTCGACTGGTTCTCGTTCGCCATCGTCTTCAGCATCTTCGCCGCCGCCCTTGCGCACTACCTCAACGGCGGTATCCGTGCGGTTGCGGCGTCCCGCATCTCCGACGGGGTGAAGGGCCATCTGTCCATCCTGATCGCCATCCTGGGCGTTCTCCGAGCCGTCAGTTACTACTTCGACAAGTTCGAACTGGTCACCAGCCGGCGCGGGCTCTTCGACGGCGCACTGGCCACGGACGTCGAGGTGCAGCTGCCGGCGCTGAACCTTTTGGTGCTCGTGTCGCTGCTGGCTGCGGCGCTGTTCATCTTCAACCTGCGCCGCGAGGGCTGGGGTTTACCGCTGGTGGCGCTTGGCATGTGGGCCGTTACCCACATCGTGGTCGGTGGGATATTCCCCAGCATGTTCCAGCGTTTCGCCGTGGAGCCGAACCAGTCCACCCGGGAAGCCCAGTACATAGACGACAACATCGCTGAAACCCGCTTCGCCTATGGCCTCGAGATCAGCGACGAGAACAGCGAAAACTTCAACTTCACCGAGGGGCTCACCAACGCCGAGGTCGACGAGAACCTTGACATCTTCGACGATGTTCTGGTGGTGGACCCCACGTTGGCGCAGGAGTCGTTCGAGAAGGACCAGGGCGAACGTCGAGAGTACGAGTTCACCGACCTCGACATCGACCGATACCTGGTTGGTGACGAGGTGGAACCCGTGGCCATCAGTGTTCGTGAGCTAAACGTCGGCAATGCCGAACCGGGCTGGGAGAACCAGCACCTCGTGTTCACCCACGGCTTTGGTGTGGCGATGGCCCCGGCCAACGTGCGGGGCTCGGGCGGCACGCCGAACTATCTGGTCTCGGGCGTGCGTTCGTCGTTCGATGTCGATGAAGCGCTGGGCGCCCAACTGGACCAACCCCGCATCTACTTCGGGGAAGATTTCGATGGGTACGCCATCGTCGGTGCTGAAGGTCGAGACGAACGAGACGTGGTGGCCGACACCGGCTCGGAATCGAACTTCCGTTACGACGGCGATGGTGGCGTGAGCGTCAGCTCGTTCGTCCGTCAGGTGGCGTTCGCCCTGCGGTTCCAGAGCATCAACCCGCTCATCTCGCCATTCGTCGGCGACGACAGCTCGGTAATCTACAACCGGAACGTGATCGACCGGGTTCGTCTGGCCGCACCGTTCCTCCGGCTCGATGGTGACCCGTACCCGGTGCTCTCGGAGGGTCGGGTGAAGTACGTCATCGATGCCTACACCACCACCAACGAGTTCCCCTACAGCCAGGGTGTCGACACCAGCCTGACCGGCACGGACCTGGCCGGTGGGTACAACTACGTTCGCAATAGCGCCAAGGCTGTGGTCGACGCCTACAACGGCGACGTCACGATCTACATCGTCGATGATGACGATCCGATCATTGCGGCGTGGGCCAATGCGTTCCCGGACCTCTTCGAAGAGGGCGATGCTCCCGCCGAGATTCAGCAGAACTTCCGGTATCCGCAGGACATCTTCACGGTCCAGACCGACATGTGGGGCGCCTACCACGTGTCCGATCCGCTGAACTTCCTCGAGGGCAGTGACAGCTGGACCGTGGCCACTCAGGCCACCGTCGCCGCTGGTGATCAGCGCACCCCCACCGCCAGCACAACCGCTTCGCCGATGCGGCCCCAGTACGTGCACACCCGCCTGCCCGAGATGTCCGAGAGTGAATTCGTGCTGCAGCGGGCGTTCGTTCCCAGCGGTTCGGGACAGAACCGACAGAGCGACCGGCCCGAACTGACCGCAATCCTGGTCGCTCGATCGGATCCGGAGAATTACGGGCAGTTACGCGAGTACATACTTCCCAGCGGGCAGGTGTCCGCGCCCGACCTGGTCGACTCCGACATTCGACGAGAGGGTGAGATCTCCAGCTTCATCACCCTGCGAGATCAGAACGGCTCTCGCGTTCTGTTCGGCGAGATGATCATGGTTCTGGTTGAGGACACCCT
>CALGOA010000221.1 GCA_937958015.1 uncultured Acidimicrobiales bacterium
AGCTCGACACCCAAAAGGACCGGCCGACAGATCAGAAAAAAGGCACCACGGCCAGTCACACCCAGAGTCAGACCGATCCATTCAGGCATCGAACCCATCCTCGCTGACCACTAACGACCCAGCACGGACCTAACGATGTCACACCCCTCTGCGAGGCTTTCGGTATGACCATTCCCGCCGCCATCGACATCCGCTCCGCCATCGAAGGCCTCACCTTCCTGCCGAACCGCACGCCCGACATGGCCGACGACGACTACAGCTGGGCGGCGACACTGGCGGACTATCGAGACGGCGGCGTGTTTGTGGTCCACTACGCCGGACAGAGCGAGTGGGAACGCCATCCGGCCGATGAGGTGGTGATGGTGCTCGAAGGCTCCACCACCATCACGCTGCTCATCGACGGGGTGGAACACGAACAAATCCTCGGTGCGATGCAGTTGATCATCGTTCCCGAATCGACGTGGCACCGATTCGACACCCCCGACGGCGTGAAGGTATTCAGCATCTCGCCCCAGCCCTCAGATCACCAGGTCGGACACCCGTGAGGTAGTCAGCCGAAGGAGATCTGGTCCCCAACCGAGATCGTTCCGGTCTCGATCACCGTGGCGCTGACGCCGGCGCGTTCTTTCATCGCCACCCGGGCGCCTGCTCCGAAGAACTCATCCATCAGATTGCACGGCGCACAATCACGCCACACCTCCAAGACCGCATCGCCCAGGGTGAAGCGGGTCCCGTGTTTACGGGGAAGCGACGGGAGGTCGACGACGATGTTTCGTCGTGTGGTCACGCCATCGATCGAATCGACGCCGTGGTCCGCTGCCGCCTTGGCCAACTCACCCGTACAGACGATCGTCACCGAACGGTGCTCGCCCGCGTGACGATCAGCCTCGATCCCCACCCCGGCGACCAACTCGACCGACTCGTGCATCACGAGATCTGCCCCGTAATCCGAAGCGGTACTGATGGCCAGGATGGTGCCGGTCGACATCGGCCCACCGTAGCCCGCTGCTTCCATTCGGTTCCTGCGATTACGGCGCCGGCCCACACGCACGTAACAATCGTGCCCCGTGAACCCAGGCATGGCTCGGTCCATCGAGAGCATGTTTGACTTGGTGCGCTGGGTCATGTCAACGTTCGGGAATGAGGACCGTTCGACGATGAAGGACCCCCGCTGGCAACGCTGGCTGTTCGGGCTTCAGATCCCTCTGCTTCCGGCGGTCTCAATGGTTCTCGTGTCGATCGTCGGGGGCTGGGGGTGGTGGTTCTTCACGCCCCTCTTCGTCTTCGGTTTCATCCCGCTGCTCGACTTTGTGGTCGGAGACGACAGCAGCAACCTGCCCGACGAGGCCCTGGATCGGTTGGTCGGCAGTCGGTATCACCGGCGACTGGTGGAGCTCTACATTCCGCTCCAACTCTCCACGTTCCTGGCGTGCGCATGGTTCTACGGCCAGAGCGATGGACTGGGAGAGAAACTCGGGATCATCTTCTCGGCTGGCATCGTCGGTGGTGTCGCTATCAACGCCGCCCATGAACTGGGCCACAAGAAGGGTCGAAGCTCGGAACGGTTCGCACTGGTGGCTCTGGCCCAGTCCGCCTACGGACACTTCTATGTTGAACACAACCGGGGCCATCACCGGCATGTTGCGACGCCCGAAGATCCGGCGTCGGCCCGTTTCGGCGAGTCGTTGTGGCGATTCCTGCCCCGAACCGTCGTCGGTTCCTTCACCAGTTCGATTCGACTCGAGACCGCTCGCCTCAAGCGGCGGGGGCTTCGATTTGTAACGCCGCAGAACTTCATCCTGCAGGGACTGGCGCTCACTGCGGTGCTCTGGATCGCCGCGGTGTTGTTGGCCGGCGTGGCCATCTGGCCGTTCCTTGTCGCACAGGCTGCGGTGGGCATCTTCCTGCTTGAGGATGTGAACTACCTGGAGCACTACGGCCTCCGTCGGCAGCGACTGAGTAACGGCCGGTACGAGGCGTGCCAGCCTGAGCACTCATGGAACAGCGATCACACGGTCTCGAACATGTTTCTCTTCCAACTGCAGCGCCACTCCGACCACCATGCGAATCCCACCCGTGAGTATCAGGTGCTGAGGTCGTTTGAGGATGCACCCGACCTTCCCACCGGATACTCGGGGATGCTGTTGTTGGCCACCGTGCCGTGGCTCTGGCGCCGCGTGATGGACCCGAAGGTGCTGGCCCATTACGACCACGACCGGTCGTTGGTCAACGCCGGTTGACGTCGGTTGACATCGCTAGGAAGAGCGGCCCACGTAGCTGTACCGGTGCTGGATCTCAAAGCCAGCGTTCCGGTACATCGCAATTGCGGGGTCGTTTGCCGGTGACACTTGCAGCCAGAAGAACTCGCCGCCCAGATCCGAACCGACCGCCACCAGCTGCCGCATGACCGCAGAGCCAATACCGCGGCGACGATGGTGCACCGAGGTGCGGAGATTGGAGATCCCGATCCATTTCCCGTCGAGAGTGAGGATGCAGCTGCAGACCAGTTCGTCGGCGGCGTAGGCCGAAACGAATCGTTGATCCAACGCAGTTCGCATCGACTCGGCCAGCCGTTCCTCGCTGCCCGTCAGCTCCCCGAGGCCATAGGGCGGCGTTGGAGTGGTCGTAATCCGCACCGTCTCAGACGACCCGAATGTAGGCTCCTGCGCCACCATCACCAGCGCTCCATCGATCGGTGCGTAGCGGCGTTCGGTCAGGACCGCTGCGACTTCATCGGAACCCTCATAGACCTGGAAGAGTGGCCGCAGCCCGCGACCTTCGTACCAGCGTTCCACCTCGTCGATCCGGGCGTCGACGTCGAACGGTTCGTCGGGGACCACCCAACAACTGTTGGCTCGGCCGGTAGCGCCCAGGTCGGATCGGGCTACCCAGCTGCCGTGCGCGGCGCGCTCGGCTCCGGGCATGGCTCGATCACCCAATTGTTCCAGGGTCGACCGCATGGGTTGTTCGGCCGCAGTCGCGGCGACTACAGGTAGGTGCCGGTTTGAGGTGGGCCGGCCTGGGGCAGAGCCTGCTTCTGTTGCATCTGTTCCAGCTGCTGGCGGGCCGCCATCTGCTGGGCGAACAGCGTGGCCTGAATGCCATGGAAAAGACCCTCCAGCCACCCGACCAGCTGGGCCTGGGCGATCCGCAATTCGGAATCGGAGGGAATTTCATCCTCGCCGAAGGGCAACGCCAGCGAATTGAGTTCGTCGGTCAGGTCGGGCGAAAGCGCTTCGCCCAGTTCAGCGATCGACGTTTCGTAGATGTCTTTCAGACGGTTGCGGCCACCCTCGTCCATCGTGGTGGTCCGCACCTCCTCTAGGAGTTGTTTGATCATCGATCCAATCCGCATGACCTTGGCCGGTTCGGAAATCGAATTGCGTTCCTCAGCCGGCGCCTCATCGGCACCGGGGGCTGGCAAGTCGACGACCTCGGGGGTCTCTGCGGTCTCGGGATTCAGGGGGGCATCCTCGCTCATCGAATGAAGCCTAGTGAGATCAGACCTCGGCCCGCAGCAGGGGCACGAGCATCTCGGCCGAAGTGAGCGAGCCGTGCCGACCGACGAGTTCGAACGGGCCGCCATCGGCGGGGTCGAAGAACGAGATCGGCTTGAACGGACACAGGGCCACGTCACCCAGACGATCTTCCACTCCACGACGAACGACCGGGCCGAACCACTGCTCGTCGATCATCTGCTGACGGCTTACCACCCAGGCGGAGTCACCGTGCCGATCGGTCGCTTCGCTTACAAGATCGTCGGTTTGGGCTGGATCACAGTGGAGCCACCGGAACCGACCCTCACCGGACAGGCCGGTCACCATCGACGCCACGTCCTCATGCAGATGCACCACGTTGTTGCCGCAGTCCACTTGACCATGGTCTGCTGTGACCAGCACTTCGGTTCCGCTGGGCACCGCAGCGATCAGATCCGACACGAGGCGATCGCAGAAGTTCACTTCGGCATCGAAGACCGACCCGAACCCGTACTCGTGGGACACCTTGTCGATGCCGTCGTAGTAGGCGTACACGAACTCTTCGCCCTCGTGCAGCAGTCGGGCCACCTCGTGGACCAGGGTTGCCAGCGTCCGATACCCAACCAGTCGGGCTCCCCGGAGATGCGCTGCACTAAATCCTGAACGTCGGAAGTCGGCCCTCGACACCAGCGGAACGTCGAACCCTTGGAACGGGTCATAGGGCTGCACCACATCTGGCGGAATCTGCCGTCGAGCGTCGGGCGTTTCCGCCGAACCCCACCGAAGCGTGTTGAGCACTTCACCGTCAACCACCATCCGATATCCCACAACGCCGTGTTCGCCCGGCGTGAGGCTGGTGGTGATCGATGTGAGTGCGGTGGCGGTGGTGGATGGCGCCACCGTGGTGATGGGTCCTCCACTCATGGCGTGCAGTGTCGGCGTGATGGTCTGACGGTCCTGCAACTGATCCCATCCAAGTCCGTCGAGAACCAACAGAACCTTCTGTTTCGCGGTTCCGATCTCGACCGGCAGGGGGCCGTTGCCGCGTCTCCCCGGCAGCAGGTAGGGCATGATGTCGGTAATACATCCTGCGCCAAAGGCGGGAAGCGTGGGCTGAGGGATTGAAGACACTAAGGGTGAAGGATACGCACGGTGTGAACCCTTGTGGTTCACCGGCGGTTCGGAAGTGTGAATCGGCGGCACCTCCACGGGATCCCGAACACCGCCACCCCGCATACGCCAGACGCTGGTCTGCGGTCGATAGTGTCGCATTGTGAGGGTTTCGACGCGGGGTGACTATGCGTGCCGGGCACTGCTGTCGCTGACACTTCATGCAACCCCCGAGGGCGCCTCGGACCCGACACCGGTGAAGGCGATCGCGGAACGCACCGCCCTCCCCCAGCCCTATCTCGAACAGATTCTTCTGGCGCTCAAGGGCGCCGGGTTAGTGGCCTCCAAACGTGGGGTTGGTGGCGGGTACATCCTGAAGCGATCGCCCGACTCGATCACCCTCGCCGACATCGTTCGTGCGGTGGACGGACCGATCACCCTGGGCGACTTCGGCGAACCCCATGCCGAAGGGGCCTGTGACCACGAGGGGCAGTGTGTCCTGTTGGCGGTGTGGCGCCATCTCGGCGACCAAATGCGGACCGAACTGGAGCAGTACACACTGGCCGATATCGCCCTGGCTGCCAACGGCACGGCGGCGTGGCCCGGCGAGAGCCCATCAGCCTGATCTCAAACCGGCAACCTCGATCACCGTGTGGTCCGAGGCCGTGGAAAGAACGATCGACGGCAACTGTTGAACGCCATACCCGGGGATCGACGAGGTCCAGTAGACCTCCAACTCGACCGTCAGATCGACCACCAGCGATCCTCGTTCCACCGGGTCGAGGAACGTGGACGTACAGCCGAGTTCGTCTGATGATCCCGGCGCCCATTCCTCACCCGGTCCTTCACAGGAGGTGAGCAGATCGTTCGGTTCAGCCATCAGAGTCCAGCGGGTCGGAAACGCCTCGACCGCGACCGACACGAGGCCGTGGCTGTGTTCGCCCCGGTTGGTCGTGTCCCACCAGGGCCGTTCCACCCACCACCAGGTGGGCAGCTGCATCACACTGGTCGGACCGGAGTGAACCACGGGCGGCGGTGCAACCGGCTGCACTTTGGCCCGGGCGACAGCGATGATCTCCTCGAGAATCATTTCCTCACCCTCGGGAAACGGGCCGTCGATGGAGTCGACGCTGGACAGCCCTGTTTCGGGATCCCTGCTCCAGCAAGTGCGAGACCACCACCGTCCGGTGGAGGAGAATCGACGGGGCCCGAAGTCGGGAAGGAAAGCCGGGCCGACGAAGGTCACCTGGCCGTCGAAACCGAGCACGTCGTGGATGGCGCCGTGATGCGCGTCGTACCCCTCGCGTCCGGGTTCGGGGGCCGGGTCGTATCCGCGCACCACCTGATCACCCAGGACCGCGAACTCGAGATCATCCTCGATCACCAGATGGAACGACACCTCATCACAGTGCAACGGGTCGGTGTGCAGGTCGTCGGGGGCGGTGGAACATTGACCGACCACCTCGGCCTCCACCCCATTGCTCGACCCGAAGGCCACACACTCCGACGCCGCTGCACCGGGAGCGCTCACCGGCCCCAGTACCCCTGCCGATAGAACGACGACAAAGAGGATCAACGTGCCAGACCATCGAAACTTCCACCGCATCACCGTAATATACTTCCAATTACGTTCAATTACTCTGGCGTTCATCAGCGTTCCAGCGATGTCGGCTCCGCTGGTACGATCGATCCGATGAGTGGCGTGACCTTTCTACGGCCGCTGGGTTACCCACCGCCGCCCAGCATCCGCAAACCCCGCACCGGACTCGTTCTCGGAGTGGGTGGCCGGGCCGGAATTGCCCACCACGCCGGCACGTTGCACGCACTGGTCTCGTCCGGAGCGCTCCGTATCGACGATCTCGACATCATCATCGGGACCTCCGCAGGAGCCATCGTCGGAGCCCAGCTACGCAGCGGCGTAACCGCCGGCGAGTTGTACGAGATCGCCCAGGACACCTCCGAGGGAGCCGAACGGCGCCGCGGTGACGACTTCTTCTCCCCCGCCTGGGATTCCGCCTTCTCCCTCATCCAACGTTCGGTGGGGTCGGGCTGGGTGCTGGGCCGATCCGTGGTTCGTTTCCCGCTTCCGGTCATGCCCCGGCAACTTCGGTCCCTGTTCCCCGGCGGACTGATGCGATTGGGCGATCAGGCCGACCTCGACGCCCACCTACCCCGCCACTGGCCCGCCAAGAACCTGTGGCTGGTCGCAGTCGACATCCACACCGGCCGTCGGGTGGTGCTGCGTCGGGACGGACCGGTCGGCGCCTCGCTCCAACAGGCTGCGCTGGCCTCGGCTGCGGTGCCCGGCATCTATCAGCCGATCCGCGTGAATGGCCGCACCCTCGTCGATGGCGGAGTGCACTCCAACACCAACCTCGATCTTCTGCTCGGCAAGAACCTCGACCACGTCACCGTGATCGCCCCGCTGGGTCTCGAGTCGATCGGTGCCGTGCCGCCACCATTGTTCGCGCTACGACAGGTGGTCCACACCAACCTGATGCGAACGGTTGAAGCGCTCCGGGCCGAGGGCACCACGGTGGCGGTGCTGGAACCATCATCGGAGATGGCGCGCCTCCACGGCGTGAACACCCTCCGCACCGGATCGTCGCAGGAGATCTCGTCCGCCGCCTACGCAGAAACGGTCGAACGATTGAGTCGCCTCGAACGACAGAGCCGACCCGCCTCCACCTCCATCGCCTCCTAACGGTGGAACTGGACCGGGCGATCCGGGCCCGCCGGATGGTGCGGGCCTTCGATGACCTTCCGGTGGATCCGTCGGCATTGACCGAGCTGCTCGACCTTGCCCGTCGGGCGCCGTCGGCCGGTCATACTGCGGCCACCGAGTTCGTGGTGCTCACCGGTGATGACCGGCGTCGTTACTGGGACCTCACGCTCCCGGCCGAACGACGGGCCAACTTCACCTTCTCAACGCTACCCCTCGCCGGTGCGCTGGTTCTGGTCCTCACCACCCCCGAGGCATATCCGCAGCGGTATTCCGAACCGGACAAACGACGAACCGGGTTGGGTGAAGGGCTGGACCGCTGGCCGGTCCCCTTCTGGTGGGTCGACGCCGGCGCCGTAATCGAGAACCTGCTCCTTCTCGTCGCCGACCGCGGTCTGGGAGCCTGCCTGTTCGGTGTCTTCGAACACGAGGCCGCTATCTGCACCGAGCTGAACATCCCGCCCGACCGTCGCATCGTGGCCGCTATCGCCGTCGGTCATCCCAGCGACGACTCTGGACCTCGCGGCCGCTCACAGGATCGCAGTCGACCGCCGATAGAGCAGATCATTCACCGGCAGGGATACTCTCCAGCCGAGCCAGAACCGAGCTGAAGTCCTCGGGCAGGTCCGAGTCGAACTCGACCCACTCCAACGAACCGGGGTGTTCGAAGCCGAGGTATCCGGCATGCAACAGCGGCCGTTCAACCGAACCAACCGACTCCGGGGTGGGAACCGACCCGTACCGATCGTCACCAACCAGTGGGTGTTCGATGGCGTCGGCGTGGACCCGAATCTGATGGGTACGACCCGTCTCGAGCACGAACTTCATGAGGGTCACGTCGGCCGCTTCGAACCGTTCCAACACCTCGTAGGACGTTCGAGCCGGTTTGCCATCGGCCCGGACGGTTTGGCGGGTCGGGTGACGAAGTGAACGTCCGATCGGAGCATCGACGATGCCCTCGTTGCTCTGGGGCAGACCGTGCACCAGCGCCCGATACTCCCGACCCACCGAACGGGACCGCAATTGATCGGTCAGCGACCCGTAGGCCCGCTCGGACAACGCCACCATCAACAGACCCGAGGTCCCCTTGTCCAGACGATGAACGATCCCGGGTCGGTCCCGTTCACCGATACCGGCTACGTGGGGGTAGGCGGCCAACACACCCTGAACGAGGGTTCCGGTTGAGACGCCTGCGCCGGGATGCACCACCAGCCCGGCGGGTTTGTTGACCACCAGCACGTCATCGTCGGCGAAGACCACATCGAGCACGACGGATGGATCTGGCTGAAGGTCGGTGGGGGCCGGCTCGGGCGGAAGCTCGACGACCTGGCCGATCTCGACCCGGATCGACGGTTTGGTGACTACTCGTCCGGCGATCGTGACCAGGCCTGCGGCCAGCAACTCGTTCGCCATGCTGCGACTGACTTCGAGCGCGATCGAGATGACCCGATCGATTCGTTGACCATCGAGGGTTTCGGAGACCTCGAGAGTGATCAGCTCAGCATCGCTCACGACTCCGACACAACGTCTTCCGGAGTGGCAGCCGTGCCTGACACGGCGTCCCCTTCGTCCGCAGCATCGGCCTCGGCTGAGTTCTCGTCACCGTCGTCGTCGACCTCGGTCACCTCGTCGACCGGATCGTCGGCGAAGAAGGACAACACGACCGCGGCGATCACAGAACAAACGATCGCCGAGTCGGCCACGTTGAACACAGGCCACCACTGAAAGTCCACAAAGTCGACGACCTTGCCGCTGAGGAAACCGTCATCGGCCCGAAAGAGGCGATCCAACCCGTTGCCAAGCGCCCCGCCGGCGATACCGGAATAGACGATCCGCTGAGCGGTCTGAGGGGTTCGGGCGGCCAACCAGATCATCACCACCACCATCACGAACGAAATCGCACCGATCAGGGGGCCGAGACCTTCGCCGGTCGAAAACGACGCTCCCGGATTGAAGATCAGGTTCAGGCGCAGGGTCCAGAACAGGTCGATGCAGGCACCGTCTACCGAACACGGTCCGGGTTCGAGCGTGTTGAGGATTATCTCTTTAGTCAGCTGGTCGAGCGCGACCAGAAACCCAACGATCAGCAGCGCCTGCCGAAGGCGCGCCGTGGAGAACTGGGTTATCGCCGACTGTTGTCGAACATCGAGGTCTTGTGATCTACGCAACGTTCACTCTCCGGCCGAGCCTCAAGACGAGCCTTCGGGATAGCAACGTTATCGACGTAGCAGAACCCATAGGTGTTCGCGTCGATTCTGGCGACGGCGTCGTCGATCATCTCGATGTGTTCGAGGCGGCCCTTCCGCTCGGCCACCAGCTCGGAGATCTGCACGTTGATGCTGGTGCCCTCGCTGGACTCGTCGCTTGAGGTGTCGTCGCCGGCCTCGGCGGTTTCGAGTAGAACCTCGAGCTGACGACGGAACTCAGCCACCTGTTCGACCAGTTCGCCCCGCTCCTGCTCAAGGTGATCCTTGCGGGCGCTGAGCCACTTCTTGTCTTTCAGGTACGCAGGCTTCACGCCGGCGTTCTTCGGAGCTGAAGGGTCCTTCTTCTTTCGCACGGCAGCCTTGACGGCGGGTGCGGGGGTTGACTTCTTCTTGGCCGGGGCTTTCTTGACGGCGGCCGCTTTCTTGGCCGAGGTGGTCTTGATCACGCGATCCGCTTTTGCGGTGGTCGCTTTCTTCGTGGAGGCCGCCTTTGGGGATGCGGACTTTTTCACTGCAGCTTTGCTCACGGGTGCTTTCTTGGCCGCCGCCTTCTTCGGCGCCGCCTTCTTGGCAGCGCCCTTCTTGGCCGCGGTCTTTTTCGGCGCAGACTTCTTGGCTGCGGTCTTCTTGACTGGGGACTTGGCCTTGGCTGAGGACTTCTTGGCAGCCGTCTTCTTCGCCGGGGCCTTCTTCGCTGCAGCTTTCTTCGGGGCAGCCTTCTTGGCTGCCGCCTTCTTTTTTGCTGCGGACTTTTTGGCCGCGGTTTTCTTGGTCGCCTTCTTTGCTGACTTTTTCGTCGTCACCGTCGGCCTCTGATTCGTTCGTAGAGCAAGTACCCGATCCAAAACGATCGAGTCCTTCCTAAGAGTCGGCGTATCATAGTCCGAAGTAAGAGGTAACTTCACGCAGTAACTCCGACAATCTGGACCGAAGCGGCCAGTAGCCTAGATCGGATGCCTGCGAAGTCTGCTGCTCGCTACCCATCCGTCAGTCCAAAGGCGGACATTCCTGCGCTCGAAGAACGGATTCTGGAGCGTTGGAATGCCCATTCCACATTTGAATCCACGGTCGATCGTCCCGCCGGCGAGGAGCCGACGTCAACGTTCGTCTTCAACGACGGCCCCCCGTTCGCCAACGGGCTCCCTCACTACGGGCACCTGCTCACCGGGTATGTAAAGGACATCATCCCCCGGTATCAGTCGATGAAGGGAGCCCGCGTCGAACGTCGATTCGGTTGGGACTGTCACGGGCTGCCCGCCGAAATGCAGACCGAGAAGGAGACGGGTATCTCGGGTCGCAAGGCGATCATGGATTTCGGCATCGACAACTTCAACGACGCGTGCCGAACCTCCGTGCTGCGATATACGAGCGAGTGGGAAGACTACGTCACCCGCCAGGCCCGCTGGGTCGACTTCGACAACGACTACAAAACCATGGACCTCGACTACATGGAGTCGGTCATGTGGGCGTTCAAGCAACTCTGGGACAAGGGGTTGCTGTACACCGCCGATCGGGTGATGCCGTACTCGTGGGGCGCCCAGACACCGCTCAGCAACTTCGAGATCCGTCTCGACGACGCGACCCGCCCCCGACAGGACCCGGCGGTAACCGTCGGGTTCAGCCTCGAGCCGGCCGACGACGATCCGGGCCCGCTACGAATCCTCGCCTGGACCACCACCCCGTGGACCCTTCCCAGCAACCTGGCGTTGGCTGTGGGTCCCGACCTCACCTACGTGGTCGTCGAACACGAGGGCCAGAACTTCGTGATCGCCGAGGGTTCGCTGGGTCGGTATGCGCGCGAACTGGGCGAGGAACCCACGATCGTGCGCACCATGACCGGCGCCGAACTTGCGGGGCGACGATATTCGCCGCTGTTCAGCTATTTCGCTGACAACCCCAACAGCTTTGTGGTGCTGTCGGCCGACTTCGTCGAACTGGGCGAGGGCACCGGCATCGTCCATCTCGCCCCCGGTTTCGGCGAGGACGACCAACGCGTGTGTACCGAGGCGGGGATCCCCCTGGTGGTGCCCGTCGACGACGCTGGCCAATACACCGCCGAAATCACCGACTTCGTTGGCATGAACGTGTTCGATGCCAACCCCAAGGTGATCGCCGCGCTCAAGGACCAGGATCGAGTCTTCCGGCACGAGACCTACGACCACAACTACCCCCACTGCTGGCGGACCGACACACCGGTTATCTACCGGGCCGTTCCCAGTTGGTATGTGAAGGTCACCGATCTCACGGATCGGCTTCTGGCAGCCAACCAGGAGATCAACTGGATCCCGAGCCACGTGCGTGACGGTCAGTTCGGCAAATGGCTGGAAGGAGCCCGCGACTGGAGCATCAGCCGCAACCGTTTCTGGGGTGCGCCGATCCCGGTCTGGGAGTCAGACGACCCCAACTTCCCCCGCACCGACGTGTACGGGTCTCTCGACGAGATCGAAGCCGACTTCGGAGTTCGACCGACCGATCTCCATCGCCCCTTCATCGACGACCTCGTGCGGCCGAACCCCGATGATCCGTCCGGCACCGCCATGATGCGTCGCGTTCCCGAGGTGCTCGACTGCTGGTTCGAATCGGGGTCGATGCCATATGCGCAATTGCACTATCCCTTCGACAACGCCGAACGATTCGAGCAGACCAACCCCGCCGACTTCATCGTCGAGTACGTCGCCCAGACCCGCGGCTGGTTCTACACGATGCACGTCCTCAGCGTCGCGCTGTTCGATCGGCCGGCGTTCAAGAACGTGATCTGTCACGGCGTGTTGTTGGACGCCGAAGGTCAGAAGCTCTCCAAGAAGTTACGCAACTACCCGGATCCGATCGACGTGTTCAACAACGTCGGCTCCGATCCCATGCGCTGGTACCTGGTGAGCTCCCCCATCCTCCGCGGCCTCGACGCTCGGATCGAGTCCGACGACTCGGGGGTTCGCGAAGTTGTTCGCCAGGTCATCAATCCGATCTGGAACGCCTACAGCTTCTTCACGTTGTACGCGAACGCATCCAACTACACCGCCAGCTTCAGCGCCGACAGCGAGAACGTGTTGGACCGCTACATCCTGGCCAAGACCGCCGAGTTGGTCGAACAGGTCACCGAGTCACTCGATGCCTATGACCTGGCCAACGCCTGCGCCGAAGTGTCGACCTACCTCGACGCGCTGACGAACTGGTACATCCGCCGATCCCGGGAACGCTTCTGGAACACCCAGGCCGACGCCGAACTGGACACCGAGGCCCTGGACACGCTCTACACCGTGCTCATCACCCTCACCAAGGTGGCCGCTCCGCTGCTCCCCCTCGTGACCGAAGAGATCTTCGGCGGCCTCACCTCTCCGGACCAGTCGGTGCACGCCCAGCCGTGGCCCACGCCGGACCAACTGCGACCCGACACCGAACTCGTCGCAGGGATGGACGCCGTTCGGGCTGCGGCGCGGGCATCGCTTTCACTGCGCGAGGATCACGGCCTCCGGGTCCGTCAGCCGTTGCAGTCGGTCACCGTCGCCGGGGACCGGGAGGCCGCGCTCGCCCCGTTCGTCGATCTGCTGGCCGATGAGATCAATGTCAAGGAGGTTCGATTCTCCTCTGAGGTGGAGAAGTTCGGCGACTTCCGATTGCAGCCCAACGCTCGCGTGCTGGGACCCAGGCTCGGCAAGGACGTCCAGACGGTCATCAAGGCGGCAAAGTCGGGCGACTGGGTCGACAACGGCGACGACACCGTCACCGTGGCCGGCGTCGCGCTCGCCGCCGGCGAGTTCGATCTGTCGCTCTCACCGGCCGAAGGTATCGTCGCCGCACCACTGCCGGGCAACGACGCCATCGTGGTCCTCGAAACGACACTCACCCCCGAACTGCGCGCTGAAGGAACCGCACGCGATGTGGTGCGGGCGGTGCAGAACCATCGTAAAGAGGCCGGTCTCGAGGTCACCGACCGCATTCGACTGGCCCTCGGTGGATCCGCCGACGTGCTCGATGCCCTGGGGGCCCACATCGACTGGATCAGCGAGCAGGTCCTTGCGGTCGAATCCGATCTCCAGAGCGACCCGGCCGGGCGCGACTACAGCGCCGTAGCCACGATCGAGGACGGCGAAATCAGCCTCGGGTTCTCCAAGGCCTAGTCCGTCCGCCCCACCTGGTTCTACGAGGCTGGCCAGCCCCGGTAACGAGCCGGATCTAGCGGTTCTTGCGGCCGAACCAGCCGCTGCCGCCGTCTTTCTCGCCGTCGTCGGCGAGGAAACGGTTGAGCGTCTCGTCGTCACCTTCGGGCTGCTCGCCGCCGGTCATCTGCCGAAGCTCGTCAAGAAACGGATCGTCCGGCGGGAGATCCTCGATACGGGCATCGGGATGCAGCGGACGGGAGGGATCGGGTGCTGACCACTCGGCGCCGTCGACCGGGTCGGACGCAAACGCCGGGGTCGATTCGGACACGAAGTCGGCCACCTCCGGTGGAGGTGGGAACGAGGGGGCCGGCTGTTCGATGAACGTGGGAGCCGGTGGTGGGGGCTGCTCCTCGGGCACGTACTCGATCGTTGGCGCCTGGTTGGCCACCGGTGGAGCTGCGACCTCTTCGGCGACGGGGGCCGCCTGATCCTCGTCCTCAGGAACGGCGGTGTCGCGCAGGCGTGACACCCGCGAGGCGAGACGGCTTCGGGCCTGCTCGGCCAATCCACCGAGGCCGGGTTGAGCGTCGGCAGCGGGTTCGTTCGCGAACGGCGATTCCACATCGATGCCCAGCCCGGTCGGGTCGGACGATCCGGGGTCGGTGACCTCGAGGTTGGTGTAGGCCGAGGGGTCCGACGTTTCCGGGACAGAGGAGAACACCGAGTCCGGGGTCACCGAAGCGGGAATACCGTTGGGGTCCACCTCGGTGTATCCGCCAGTAGCGAAGGGGTCGCCAGCTTCGGGTTGGGGCTGTTCCCACGAGACTTCGACGGGAGCCTCGGGGGCGGGAGGATCGGCCTGGAAAGGATGGTCAACCGCAGCACCCTCGGCGCTGAAGTGGTCGAGTTGTTCTGCGGCGGGAACCTCGGGTGGGGTTGGCTCGAACGAGGCCTCGGCCTCGACCGGTGCTGCGAACGAGTCGTCCACATCCGGGGCCGCAAACTCATCCATCGGCACCGCATCGACCGGCGGATCGAATTCGGCGGTGGCGTCGATGCTGGGTGATTCGACGTCGGCGATGTCCACCTCGATGTCGGCATCGGGCCGGTCGGTGTCGACCGCATCCTCGAACGTCTCGAACGGGGTGGTGTCGTCGGCACCGGTGTCGATCGGGCTATCGAACTCGAGCGTCTCGTCAGCCACGTCGGCGGCGGGTTCGTCGTCATCTTCGGGTTCGGAGAACGCGAAGTCTGCCGCCTGCTGACGGGCAGCCTCGACCTCGGTGGCCAGAGTTCCGATCGAATGACTGTCGACCCCCAGACCCGTGAGCTCCTCGGGGTCGAGTAGTCCGACGTCGGCCGGTTCGGGAACATCGGGCTCGGCCAGCTTGGAGGGATCGTCGAGCACCGCTTCGAGTTCTTCGAGTGCTTCGCGCACACTTTGACGGCGACCTTCGAGGAACTCCTCGAAGCGGACGACATCAGCGTTCAGCTCGTCCCGCCCCCGCTCGAGTTGGCTGATTTCGGCCAACAGGTCGTTGCGACGAATTCCCTGCTCATTCAGCAGTTCCTCTTCGATCGCCTGCTTCCGGGTTTCGGCATGTTCGAGCGCATCGGCCAGCAGGCGAGCCCGCTCGGACTCGGCATCGGCCAGCATCTGCTCGCGTTGGGCGTGCGCCTCGCCCTTCAGTTCCTTGGCCTCGGTGCGGGCATCGGCCATGATCGAATCGGCTCGGGCGGTGGACTCGCTCCGGACCTTCTCGGCATTGGCCTCGGCGTCTCGAATCGTCTGGTCGGCGGTCCGCTGAGCGAGCAGAAGGGTGTTGCGGAGGGTTTCATCGAAATCGCCATCGGGAGCCGCAGCGGCCGGTTCGGCTGCGACGACCGGATCGGTATCGACCACGGCGGTCTGGGCTTGCTGGACGGCTTCATCGGCCCGGGCGTTGGCCTCATCGAGCTGATGTTGGAGCGCCTCGATCTCGTCTGCGAGCGGGGCCAGCGTCTGCAGCACCCGGTCGACCTGAGACTTGCTGTAACCGCGCATTTCCTCGTCGAAACGGACCGACGGGATTCGACGGAGAAGACGCAGTTTGTCGCTACCAACACTCATGCGATCAGCCTAGACCGTCGTGCTCAGGCCATCTCGTTCCCAGTGTGGTGATTGCGTTAGGAATCCGGCCCGTCACGACGCTGCGTGGTGGGCACCCTGCTACCTGCAGAAAATTCCTTGGAGAACTATAAGAATCACGATCAGAATGATGACGTCGATCCCGATCCCAGCAGCTGCTCCCTGCATGGGTGGTACCGCTCGCCGTAGCGGAAGCATGACCGGTTCGGTCACGCTGAAGGCCAGCTCTCGGACCCGCAACATTGCACTGTTGGACTGGGCCGGGAAGAACGACAGCGCGATACGCAGGTAGAACATCATCGAGAACAGCAGAATTGCCGTGCAGATAAGATCGGCGACCATCAGGTGACTACTTTCCCTGGATCCAACCGGCTGAACCCTCTGGTGATGGGGTGGTTAGCGGTCGTAGCCACGTTCTTGCATTCGACGTCGGTCGTCGGCGTTGACATCGACACCCGAAGGGGTCAGCAGGTAGACGTTGGGGGCTACTCGCTCCATGCCACCATCGAGGACGTAACACACACCGCTGGCGAAATCGATCAGGCGTCGGGCGACAGGCTTTTCGATCTTGGTGAGGTTCATCACCACCGGGGAGTTGACCCGGAAGTCGTCAGCGATGCGGCTGGCATCATCGAACGAACTCGGAATGTGAAGTCGGGGCTTGGCGTACGTGACCACGTCGGACTTGGTCTCCTCAACAGGCGGGCTGGTCTGGGCACGGGAGGCGCTGGGGCCGGTCCCGTCGATGGCGGTTAGTGGAGGGCGACCGTTGGCGACGCCGTTCGAAAGGTCCACAACCGGTGCGGTGAGAACCGGTTCGGGCGTCGGGGTGACCGGGGCGATCTCGACCTCTTCGAGCGCTTGGACCTCAAAGGCACCAGCGGTGTCGGGCAGGTTGGTGCGGCGTTCGTTGCCGGACAGGGCGTCGGGAAGCGGCGGCGAGTCCTCGGGAACCGGTCGAAGCGGGCGGACAGCGCCAACTCCGCCACCGGTCTCGTTCATCTCGGCGTCGGCGCTAAATCCGAACGACGGCTCGGCGACCCGATCGTCGAGGGCGATGGTGCGATTGCGGTCGGTCGAACGGGGGTGGACTTCGGGCTCATCGTCGTAGAAGGCCTCGTCGTCGTACATCTGGTCGTCGTCGTCCAGACCGAGAAAAGCCATGACATTCCGAAACACAGCCATGGAGATCCTTTCGCAGCAGACAACAGAGAATCGGGGGCGAACCCCTGCGTCTACCGTAGCCTCTCAGAACTCACCTAGGCGGGCATTCCGACACTGGAAGCGTTTGACCACAGGCGGTTCAGACGGGCCGTTGCCCAAAGATCGCCGAGCCGATCCGGACCATCGTGGAGCCCTCCTCGATGGCGCGTTCGAAATCGCCGCTCATACCCGTGGAACATTCGACCAGTCCGAGCTCGTCCACCATGGCGCGACAACGGGCAAAGGTGGGACGGGGATCGATCGATGTGTCGGTGGGCCCCATCGCCATCAGACCCTTGACCTGCAGATTCAGCGAGGCTGCGGCATCAGCGAGCGCCGCGACACCACCGGGATCGGCTCCGGATTTGGTGTCCTCACCGGTGAAATTCACCTGCAGCAGCAGCGCCGACCCGGGCGCACGTTTCGCGATCTCCTCGACCAGCGACAGACGGTCGACCGAGTGCCACAGGTGAACCACCCCGGCGATGCGTTTCACCTTGTTGCGCTGGACAGGCCCAATCATGTGCCAGCGCGGTTGTACCGAACCTTGCTGCAGCTCCGCCGATTGTTGCTGCAGTTCCGAGAACGAGGCGATCTCGGCGGCCTTCGTTTGGAGTTCCTGGGCGTAGTTCTCACCAAAGTCGACACATCCGGCGGCCATCGCCGATCGCACCACCGAGGCCGGAAACCGTTTCGTGACCGCCACCAGGCGCACGGTCTGCTCGGGCGTCCGGGCCTGATCGATGCGATCGTGAACCTCCTGCAGGCGACGGGTGATCTCGTCGACTGCATCGCCGTGGTCGTGGCTATCCGTGGTCATAACCCTCCCGAGGTCAGGTGGGCCACGGTAACCATTCGTTCGGCGTCCTTCCGGACGCGATGACTGAAATAGGTCGGGTCGGCGGTCGACGCCGGTCGGTTCGGACGTGCGAAGCCGCTCCGTTCAAGGCTGAGGGCTACGCCGGCGAACATGTCGAGCGCCGGTTCACCTTCGTTGGTCAACGACAGCACCTCGGACCCGAACCGCTGTCGAAACGGTTGCAGATCATCGTGGGAGAAGGCGTAGTGCTGGGGACCGATACAGGGCCCACAAAATGCGACGGTGGTCGGATCGGCTCCCGCCGCTCCCAACACCGCACCGGCCGCCACTTCGATGATGCCGTGTAGCAAACCCTTCCAACCGGCGTGAACCACCGCCAACGCGGCACCGTTGGCGCCTGAGGCGGCGACAACGACCGGCGCACAATCAGCGCTGGTGACCCCGATTGGTGCGTTCTCACAGACCGTCCAGCCCCCGTCGGCTGCCGCACCAGCACCGCTACCCGGGCGACCAACCGGAATCACATCGGTTCCGTGTTGCAGTTGGAGCCACGTCCAGTTGGCATCGATCAGGGAACGACGACGGGCCGCTACGCCCTCGCTGGTTACTGCGAAGTCGCCGTCGGCCCGTGCGGTCGAGATGATGTTGACCTCCCGATCACCGCTGAGCGGGAGGGAGACGGCGTGAGCCACAGGATCCTGCAGCGAGCGGTAGGAGGTTCGCTACTTGAGGAACGACGGAACGTCGAAGTCGTCGTCGAGGTCGTCGTCATCACTGGCGAAGACATCGATCGCTTGACGGGTGCGTCCCTGATCAGAACCGCTGGCGGTGTCGTCGAGGAACGCGTCGTAGCGGCCGCCGGCACCGGAGGCGCTGGCTCGGGAGGCGGAACCGCCGCCACCACTACCGCCGCTGTAGCTGATCGTGCGGTCGGGATTTGGTTCCCCGTCCCAGCGATCGAAGCCGGCGGCGATCACGGTGACCCGGATTTCCTCGCCCATGTTCTCATCGACGACGGTGCCGAAGATGATGTTGGCCTCGGGGTGGGCGACGTCGTGGATGATCTCGGCCGCTTCGTTGACCTCGAACAGGCCCAGTTCGCTGCTGCCGGCGATGGAGAGCAGAATGCCGCGGGCGCCCTCGATCGAGGCCTCCAGCAGCGGGCTGGCGATGGCGGAGCGGGCGGCGCTGAGCGCACGGCCCTCACCGGCGGCCTGACCGATGCCCATCAGGGCAGAGCCGGCGTCGGACATGATCATCCGGACGTCGGCGAAGTCGGTGTTGATCAGGCCCGGGGTGGTGATCAGGTCGGTGATGCCCGAGACGCCCGACAGCAGGATTTCGTCGGCCATCTTGAAGGCGTCGATCATGCTGGTGCGTTCGTCGGCGATCGAGAGCAGTCGATCGTTGGGAATGACGATCTGGGTGTCGACCTTCTCCTTGAGCCGGGCGATCCCGCTCTCGGCCTGGGTGGCACGACGGCGACCCTCGAAGCCGAAGGGGCGGGTGACGACCGCGATGGTCAGTGCGCCCTGGTTCTTGGCGATCTCGGCGATCACGGGGGCGGCACCGGTTCCGGTTCCGCCGCCCTCGCCCACGGTGATGAACACCATGTCGCCACCTTCGAGTGCCGCGGAAATCTCTTCCCGGTGTTCCTCGGCGGCCTGTTGGCCAATCGCAGGGTCGGATCCGGCGCCGAGGCCCCGGGTCAGTTCGCGACCGATATGGATCTTGGTCTCGGCGTCGTTCATCAACAACGACTGCGCATCGGTGTTCACAGAAATGAACTCGACGCCGCGCATTCCTGCGTCGATCATTCGGTTAACCGCATTGCAGCCACCGCCGCCGACACCGACGACTTTGATGACCGCCACGTAGTTTTGGGTGTTCATTCCGATGCTGGTCCTTGTTCTATGGGTGATGGACGGATCACAGGCTGTAACGCTAGTGCGTCGCGAGGTGCTTCGCTGCGCTCATGACCACTCCGTCGTGACGGAGTAATCATAGAAACGTGACGTCTTCCTATGAACACTGTGTCAGATCGGCCAGTCCGTCCCGCGGATTACCCTTTTCGCCAATTCGTGACAAAGCTGGTGCAGAGGGGACGGTGAGGTCAATCTCGTGAGTACAGCGCAGGTCGACCGACACCAGGAGCGTTTCCAGGCTCACGACCTTGGCCTTTAGTTCCCGATCGTCACCAAGGACCACCCGGCCGCCTTCGACCAATCGCAGCGCCATCTGGTCGCCGGTGACCACAACGTCACTGACCGCAGCGCGGACCTGGGGGGTGATTTCTTCCATCAATCGGAGCACGGCGGTGGAGCCGGGCGGGGCCGGATCACCCGGGATACCCGACGCTTCCAGACCGATCACCGGCAGGAAACCATCGGGGGTTTCGGTTGTGGTTCGGACCTGTCGGCCGTCGTTGTCGACCAACGCGTATCCGACCGGGGTGCGAAGGGCCATGGTGGGTTCACGTTCGGTGACATCGATGGTCACCCGGCCGGACCAGTTTCGGATGATGGTGGCGGTGTGGATCTCCGGCAGCGCTTCAACCCGAGCCTGCACGTCCTCCATGGGCAGATCCAGTAGCGGGCTGCCAATCGGGATGGCCGCTGCTCCGACCACGTCACCCTCGCTTACGAGGTCCTGCCCGGTGACTCGAACCGAATCGATCGCCAACAGCGGAGAACGGATAAGGGCGATTCCGGCCGCCGTTGCGATCGAAAGCGCCAGCAGAACCACGACGACACTCTTTCGACGTTGCCGACGGGCGGCTCGTACTTCCTGGGCCCTCTGGGTGAGATTTCGGGCCCCGGCCTTGGAGCGACCGCCGATGGCGGCGGTGGACTTGCGGGCCGCCTTACGGGAGCTTGCGGCCCGCTTGGTGCTGGATCGTGTGGTCGCTCGTTTGGTCGCCGCGGACTTCGACGCGGTTCGTTTGCGTGCGGTCGACCTCTTGGCAGCCCCGGTACTTGTGGTGCGGGCGCCCGCCGCCTTGCTGGTCCGTTTTTTGGCGGGAGTCTTCCGGTTTGTGGCCTTTTTCGTTGCGGCCCGCTTCGCTGTCGCCTTCTTCGCAGCCTTCTTGGTGGCCTTGTTCGGTGCGGCGGGGCGACGGGTGGTGGTCGTGGTGCTGCTCATGCTGAGTCGTCGACTTTCTCGAAACCGATCAGGCGGTTCTCGACCCGGAGGCTGACGCCGAACCGTTCGTGAACGCGGTCCTGTATGACACGGATCAGGGCGGCGACATCGTTGGCGGCACCGTTTGGTTCGGCCTGAATAAAGTTGGCGTGTTTGTCCGAAACCGAGGCGGTCCCAACCCGGAAACCCTTCAAACCACAGGCGTCGATCAGTCGGCCCGCCGAGTCGCCGGGTGGGTTGGCGAAGACCGACCCCGCGTTCTGACCACCGGGTTGGTTGGCTCGACGCCACGACACGATCTCGGAGAGTTCCGCTGCTCCATCGGCTGCCGGGTCGGCGATCAGTTCCAATTCGGCATCGACGACCAGGTCATCGGGACCGATGGCGCTCGATCGGTACGAAAACGCACAACGATCGGAGTCCCAGGTCTCGGACTCGCCGGTGCGGAGGTTAAAGACCGTCACCGCCACAACGGAGGCGGCCATATCGGATCCGTGACCTCCGGCGTTCATCCGAACCGCGCCGCCGACACTTCCGGGCACGCCAACCGCCCACTCGAACCCGGTGAGTCCCGCTGCGGTGAGTTGGCGGGCGACGCGGGGCAACATTGCGCCCCCACCAGCGACGACCCGGGCCGGATGTCCGTCGGTTGCGTTTGTGACCACTTCGACCTGAGAGAAGGCATCTCCGAGGGTGATGGCGACACCGTCGAACCCGTCGTCACTCACCAGCAAATTGCTGCCAGCCCCAACGATCAGGATGGGACGGTCGGCCGGAACGATGTCTGCCACGACAGCCAGATCCTCTACGGACCGGGCGTTCACGATCACCTGAGCCGCCCCGCCGACCCGGTAGGTGCAGAGGTCACCGACTGAACCCTGACGGGTCACCTGGTCAGGGAGGGCGTCGGCCAAGGTGTCGACGTAGGTCACGGCTTCCACGACACTCACGCCGATTCCTGAAGTCGGGCCAGCAGATCGGGAACGATCGTGGGCAGGTCGCCGGCGCTGAGCAGTAGGCAGAGGTCGCCCGGATTGGCGATCGCAGCAAGCGCCTCGGGCACCTCGGCCGGTGGGCCCACACGAACGGTCGGAACATTCGGGGCCTGACGACGAAGGTCGTCGAAGACCAGGTCGGCATTGATCCCGGGACGGGGTGATTCGCCGGAGGAGAAGATGTCGGTGACCACGACCGAGTCGGCGGCCTGAAGCGCAGCTCCGTAGGTGTGCCACAACGCCTCGGTTCGACTGAACCGATGGGGCTGGAAAACCACGTGAACCCGTTCGGACGTGACCTCCCGGGCGGCTCGAATCGCCGCCTCGATCTCGCCATGGAGGTGGGCGTAGTCGTCGACCACGACGATGCCGTTGGCGGTACCGCGCACCTCGAATCGACGGCCTACCCCTGCGAAAGCCTCCAGGGCCCGACCGGCCGCTTCCACATCGAGGTTCAGCGCATGGGCCACCGAAAGTGCTGCGCTGAAGTTCAGTGCGTTGTGCAGGCCGGGCGAACGGGGAGCGCACGAAATCGTTTGGGTTCCGATGGTCAGCTTCGAATCGGGCGGTGAGAACTCCAGCCGCACTGTGGCGTCGACAGCCTGCCCGTACCCGATTGCGGTGTCGGCCCGTCCGGTTCGGTCGAGCGCCGACCGAACTCCATCGTCATCGCAGCAAACGACCACGCTGTCGAGCTGGTCGTTGGCGATGAATCGATCAAAGGCTGCGAAGAGACCAGCTTCTCCCCCGTAGAACTCGAGGTGGTCCGGCTCGATGTTGGTGACGACACCGATAGCCGCGTCCAACTCGACGAAGGTGCCATCGCTCTCATCCGATTCGACGACGAGGACACCGCCGACCTTACCCAACACCGCGCCCGGGACGACCTGGTCGATTCCGAGCAATTGGCCGCCGACGATCGACGTGACGTCGAGCCCGGCACCGAGCAGGGCGGCGGTGGTGAAGGCCGATGTGGTGGTCTTGCCATGGGTGCCGGCGATAGCGACGGTTCGATAGGACCTCGTGATTGCGGCCAGCGCGTCCGCTCGACGGAGCACCGGTCGGCCCACTGCGAGAGCGGCCGCTACCTCGGGGTGGGTGTCGGGCACTGCGGTGGAACGCACGATGTGGGCATCGGCCGGGATCCGCTCGTAGTCGGCGCCTAACGTCACCGCAACCCCGAGTGCGCCCAGCGCGGTCAGCGTTGCCGACTCCCGTTGGTCAGAACCCGAAACCGCCACGCCCATATGGGCGAGCACAGCCGTGATCGGCGCCATACCGGTTCCCCCGCATCCGATCACGTGGATCGCAGCGGCGGTGCCAAGGTCGATCGGTACGTGGTCAGCCATCAGGCCGTAGATCCTTGCAGATGTTCACGAACCATCCGCGCCACCTCGTCCGCGGCGGTCGCATGATCGACGGTGGGGATCGCCGATCGCATCCGAGCTCGCCGATCAGCATCGAGCAGCGGGGTCAGTTGCTCATCGAGAAAGGCGCCGGTCAGGGCCGCATCGTCCAACACGATCGCCCGACCGACCGACTCGAGCTCGCGGGCGTTGGCGAGTTGATGCTGACGAGGAGCGGTCGGGAGCGGCACGATTGCGGCCGGCAAACCGGCAACGCTGAGTTCGGCGACGGTGCTGGCTCCACCTCGGGTCACCGCGATATCGGCTGCGGCGAGCAGGGTTGGCATGTCGTCCTCGTAGGCCAAGGTCCGGTATCGATCCGACGAGACCCCTTCGATCGGCAACAGTGCGTCGGGATTTCGTTTGCCGACAACGTGGTAGATCACCACGTCGGTCCGATCGGACCAGCGTTGCGCCAAATCTCGTACAGCGCCGTTGACACTGCCGGCTCCCAACGACCCGGCCCACACCGCTAGCAGAATGGTGTCGGGGTCATCGATGCCCAGACGACGCCGGGCTGCGGTCCGCCGTTCGGGTGACTGGTCCAGCAACGCTTCAGACAGTGCGGCCCGAATCGGGTTGCCGGTGAGGACGCCCCTGGGAAGATCGGTCGGGGGAAATGGCAGTGCGCAGGCGGCTGCGAAACGTCCGACGATCCGGTTGACAGCAGACGCTCGGGCGTTCTGCTCGGTGACAACG
>CALGOA010000222.1 GCA_937958015.1 uncultured Acidimicrobiales bacterium
CGCCGATCCTACGACAGGGCGGCGTTACGCTCGCCGGATGCACGAATGGTGGTCTGAGCCCGCTCGGAATCGACGAAACGAGATCCTCGCCGGCGGGCTCCCGGACCCGTCATCGTTGGCCGGTCGAATCGAGTGGCTCGCGGCCGAAAGCGGTCGAACCCACGATGAGCGTTGCATCAATTTGAATCCCGCGACGAACACCATGAACCCGCGCGCGGAAGCATTGCTGGCGAGCGGTGTTGGCGTCCGTCCATCGCTCGGACATCCCGGCGCCAAATATGAGATGGGTCTGGAGGCCATTGAGGAGATCGAAGTCATCGCCGCCGAGTTGGCCTGTGAGGTGTTCGATGCAACCTACGCCGAGGTCCGAACCCCATCGGGAGCGATGGCCAACCTGTTCGCGTTCATGGCGACCTGTGACCCCGGGGACGCAATCATCGTGCCACCTGCCTCGATCGGTGGACATGTGACCCACAACGCGGCCGGTTGTGCGGGGTTGTACGGCCTCGATATTCACGAGGCTCCAATCGATGCCGACCGTTTCTCGGTCGATCCCGCCGGTGTGGCCGAATTGGCCCGTTCGGTTCGCCCGAAGTTGATCACGATCGGCACCAGCCTCAACCTGCTCCCGCACCCGGTGGCCGAACTGCGCAGCGTCGCCGACGATGTCGGGGCAACGCTGTTGTTCGATGCAGCCCACGCCTGTGGCATGTTCGCCGGCCGGGCCTGGCCGAACCCCCTTGCCGAGGGTGCACATCTCATGACGATGAGTACATACAAGAGTCTGGGAGGGCCACCCGCCGGCCTTCTGGTCACCAGCGACGAATCGTTGGCAGAACGAATCGACGCCATCGCCTACCCGGGCATGACAGCCAACTTCGACGCGGCCAACACCGCGGCGCTTGCGGTAGCGCTGAACGATTGGCGAGTCCACGGCGAGGCCTATGCCGAGACCATGAGGGCGGTCGCAGCATCACTGGCGCAGTGCCTCGATGCCAGTGGCATCCAAACGTTCCACACCGTCGAGGGACCCACAAGCTCCCACCAGTTCGCAGTTGATGCGCGCCCCTTCGGAGGCGGGACCGCGGCAGCGATCCGATTGCGCAAGGCGAACATTCTCTCCTGCGCGATCGGCCTGCCGACCGGCCCCGACGATGGTCTGCGGCTGGGAACCAACGAAATCGCCCGGTGGGGTATGGGCCACACGGACATGCCGGAATTGGCCACCTACCTCGCTCAGGCGTTAACGGGTGAACCAGAGACGGTCGCGGATCGAGTCTCCGACATGCGGCGCCGATTTACCACTCTTCGGTTCGTTCAGGCCGGGTAGGGTTTCCGGCGTGACCTCGGGCCCGGCATCTTCATCACCCAAGCCCATCGTCGCCCGTTCCCTCACCAAAACCTTCGGCGACTTCACCGCGGTCAACGGGATCGACCTCGATGTGGAGCCCGGCGAATCGTTTGCGATGCTCGGACCGAACGGGGCGGGCAAGAGCAGCACGATGAAGATGATCTCCACCGTCAGTCCCGTGACGTCGGGTGATCTCATCGTCCTCGGCGGAGACCCGACGTCGGATGGACCGGCGATCCGGGGACAACTGGGTGTCGTGCCCCAAGATGACAATCTCGACGAGGAACTCACCCTTCGCGAGAACCTCCTCGTCTACTCGCGGTATTTCGGAATCTCGTGGCGGGATGCCCGGGTGAAGTCCGACGAACTTCTCGAATTCGCCCGACTCTCCGACCGCGCTGATGCGGCGGTACGAAGTCTGTCCGGCGGAATGAAACGACGCCTCACGATCGCCAGAGCCCTGGTGAACGAACCAGCCATGGTGCTGCTGGACGAACCCACCACCGGTCTGGATCCACAGGCGCGACATCTGCTCTGGGAACGGCTGTATCAACTAAAGGAACGTGGCGTCACGTTGCTGCTGACCACGCATTACATGGATGAGGCCGAACAACTGGCCGACCGTCTGGTGGTGATGGACCAGGGGCGGATCGTGGCCGAGGGTTCACCGGCGGCGCTGATCACCGACCATGTGAGCAAAGAGGTACTGGAGGTTCGGTATGCCCCCGAAGCTCCGGTCGATCTGAGCCGCTACAACTTCCGGACCGAACCGTTGGCCGACCGGACCCTCGTCTATGTAGACGATGGCGAGGCGGCGCTGGCGCAGCTGATCAACGACGGGTTGACCCCCGCCTCCAGCCTGGTTCGTCGAGCCGGCCTAGAGGATGTGTTCCTCGCCCTCACCGGCCGGACACTGGTCGAGTAGTGGGCTGTCGATGACGGCGGTAACGCCCCGTGAGGGCCGCGGCGTCGCAGCCGCCCGAACCCGCAGGTGGGCACCACTCTTCCATTTTCTCGAGCATCAGTTCCTTCGATTCCGCAGCACCTTTCGGGGCACGGTCGTGAGCGGAACCCTGGGGCCGCTGATGTATCTACTCGGGCTCGGCGTCGGGTTGGGGTCCCAGATCGATGCCGAGGCATCGGGTCTGGGCACCAACAACTACCTCGACTACGTAGGGCCCGGCCTCATGGCGGCCGCCGCCATGCAACTTGCGGCGTCCGAGAGCCTGTGGCAGACCTCAGGCATGCTCCGGTGGCGGGGCAACTACGTGGCGATCACGGCCACTCCGCTGTCGGTGCCGCAACTCTTCATCGGCCACGTGGTGTGGATCGGATTCCGAGCGTTCGTCGGAGCTGCGCTGTACCTGGTCGTACTGGCGGGGTTCGGTGTCCCCGCCACCCCACTCGCTCTGCTGGCTCCGCTCGGAGCCGTTCTCACGGCGATGGCATTCGCAGCCCTGATCTCGGCGTGGACCGGGTACGTCGATGACGAAAAGACCTTCCCGGTGATTCTCCGGCTGTTCATCGTGCCGATGTATTTGTTCTCCGGAGCGTTCTACCCGGTGAGCCAACTGCCCGATGCACTCGGCTGGTTCAGCCGTTTGACGCCGGTTTGGCACGGCGTCCAGCTGTGTCGAGGTTTGGTCACAGGGCAGGACCTCTCGCTCGCCGGAGCACTGGGTCATACCGGCGCCCTCCTCGGGTTCATCCTCGTTGGGGTCGTCGCTGGCAGCTGGTCGTTCAAAAGGACGTTGAGCGCGTGATCGCAACCCGCGCACTCATGCCCCTTCGGGTCGTGGAACGAAATCTGTTCAGCTACCGGCGGAACTGGGTTGTTCTGGTCAGTGGCATGTTCGAACCGATCTTCTTCC
>CALGOA010000223.1 GCA_937958015.1 uncultured Acidimicrobiales bacterium
GGAGCGACCGAACCGACAACCAAAAGAAGACTTGCGAAAATTCCCACCACTACGCCGCGCATGTGGGCAATCGTAGCGGTGGTTGCCGCCCACATTCCGTGGGCGGATCACCATATGAGCTGGTAGCGGTCTGGCAGCCCGGCGGTGATCTGTCTGCTGGCCACTACGTTTCGGCCAAATCTCTGCTGGGGACTACAGGATTTGTAGTGGCCAGCAGAAATTTGGGGGAGGGGGTGGTTTAGCTAAAGAGGGGCTTGGTTGGGCCTGAGTCGTCGTCCGGGTCAGCGTCAGCGTCAGCCTCAGAGTCGTCGGCGTCAGAGTCGGTGGCATCTGCGTCGGGTTCGGCTTTCACTGCGTCATCGGCGGCGAGGTCTTCGAACGATTCGATCGGTCGAGTATCGTTCGAATCCTTCGATCGCATCTGGAGGAACCACAACACACCGACGATGACGGCGATGGCGCTGATCCAGTGGTTCACCCTGATGCCCAGGATCTGGGAGGCGAAATCGGTCCGAATCGACTCGATAATGAAACGAAGCACGCCGTAGCCCGCGATCCACAGCGGCAGGATCTGGCCCCGCTTCAGCACCTTTCGACGGTCCACCAGAATCAAACCCGCCGCCAGCGCCAGATTCAGCAGGGCCTCGTAAAGGAACGCCGGGTGGAAGGTCTCAAACTCGGCGAACCCGGCCGGCCGGAACTGGGGGTCTACCTCCAACGCCCACGGGAGGTCGCTGGGACCTCCGAAGATCTCCTGATTGAACCAGTTGCCCACTCGCCCGATCGCCTGTGCCACCGGGATGCCGGGGATGATCGCATCGGTGATGTCCCACAACCGGTCGCCGGTGATGCCCTTGCGGCGCGCCTGCCACGCCCCGGCCGCGATCCCCAAGAGCAGGCCACCGGGGATGCCCAGTCCGCCGTTCCAGATCTTCAGGATGTCGATCGGATTGTCGGTGTACATCTTCCAGTCGGTTATGACGTGGTAGATGCGCGCGCCGAGAAGGCCTGCGGGAACGCCGACGGTTCCGATCGAGGTGATCTCATCGGGGTCCCCGCCTCGAGCTTCCCACCTCCGGCGCGCGATCTCTACCGCAGCCAGCACCCCCAGGGCGATACACAGTCCGTAGTAGTTGAACGTAAGAGGGCCGAGCGAGAAGTTGTTTCCCGGCGGCGGTGGGATGGAGCTGAGGAGGTGAAGGGTCACCGCAGTGGAACCGTCGTGCGGCGGATATCCAGTCCCAGTTCGACGAAGTTTTCGATCGGGTGGTTGTAGCCCCGGTCGAGGTGGTGGGTTCCCGTGATCGTGGTGGTGCCCTTAGCTGCCGCGGCGGCGAGCACGTAGGCGAAACCGCCGCGGATATCGGGGACGACCACGTCGCTGCCGACGAGGTCACTCGTGCCGTGTACCACCACAGAACAGGGGGTGGACGATCCGACGAAGCGGCTGTCGATGCTGCCCAACGCGGTGGTGTACATCTCGATGTTGGCACCCATCTGGTTGAGCGCCGGCACATAGGTGAACCGGTTCTCGTAAACGGTTTCGTACATGACCGACAGGCCATCGCATTGGGTGAAGAGAGCGACCATCGGCGACTGCCAATCGGTCATGAAACCCGGATGGGTGTCGGTCTCGACCGCAGCGGGGGTCAGTCGATCGGCCCAAACCGAGATCGACGTATCGGTGATTTCGAATTGGGCGCCCATGCCATGCAGGGTGGAGATGGCGGTCACCAATCGGTCCTGGCTGCAGCCGTGGACCGTCACTTGACCACCCGTGATCAGGCCGGCGACAAGATAACTGAACGCTTCGATCCGGTCGCCCTTGAGCTTGTGGCTGGCACCGGTCAACTCGTCGACGCCGTCGATGATGTAACGCCGGTTTGGCCGCATCTCGATGCGGGCTCCCATCCGTTGCAGGAACAACGCGAGCTCGATGATCTCTGGTTCGGTGGCGCCGCCGTCGAGCACGGTGCGACCTTCGGCCAGGACGGCCGACAGCAACACGGTTTCGGTGGCGCCGACCGAGGGGTAGGGAAGTTCGATGTGGGCGCCCCGGAGGCGGGTGGCCTTGGCCTCGAGACCTTCGCTGGTGATCGTGATCTGTGCGCCCATCTTGGTGAGCGCATCGACGTGGAAGTCGACCGGTCGCGAGCCGATGTCGTCGCCTCCGACCAGCGGAACAAACGCCTCGCCGACCGCATGAAGAAGCGGTCCGATCATGAGGATCGGGATCCGGTTCATGCCGCTGAAGCGCAGCGGTACTCGACTGCTGTCGAGGCTCACCGGGTTCACGGTGATCTCGTTGTCACCCCGCTCGACCTCGCAGCCGAGACTCTCGAGCATGTTGCAGGTGATCTCGACGTCGCCGATGTCGGGGACGTTGCTGACCGTTGACGGTGAGCGGCCCAACATGGAGGCGACGAGGTGTTTGGTGACAGCATTCTTTGAACCGCGGACGGTGACGTCGCCGGTGAGGGGGCCGGTTGGATTGACGACCCAGGCGGCCGTGTCGGTCACCTCGGCGTCGGTACTTGAATCACTCACGTTCGGAATGCTCCCTGCATCGGTGGACTTGGGTCGTGGAGGCGTGTATGCGGAAGCCATTGGCGACAACCGTAGTGGGCCAATGCCCCCAAACTGCTGCATCTCCGGCTGAACGGGACGTTCGGTGGAGAGGAGATTTGCTTGGTCAGACCTGCAGGGCGAGACGCTTCAGTTGCTCACGCAACGGGCTGACACCGTTGAGCAGCGCCTGAAGCCGTTTGACCGGATGCAGCGGTCCCATATTGCGATCGGTGGAGATGGTGGCCATACGGCTCAGCTCGGCCATGTCGAAGGCCACGCTGTACAACGCGAGCCGTTCCACGATCCGGGGGTGGCTGAACAGTTCGGGGTACTCCTGCGCGATCCAAGTGGGTACGTCTTCGAAGTCCTTGGCCCGCAGCGTGTGCGCTACATCGTCGGGTACGTGCGCTTCGGGGTACCGCAGGAACCTTAGGAGGACGTCCAGTTCGAGGTCGGCTGGAGCGCCGCGACACCACTCGAAGTCGAGCAGTGCGCTCAGTCCGTTCACGTCGGCCATGACGTTCTCAAACGAGAGGTCGCCGTGGATCAACGTGCGCTGGTGATAGTCCTCGAGGGCGTCGCCGTGGTCGTTCACCATTGCGGCCAGATCGTCCAGCAGGAGCCGATCGACAGCGTTTCTGGCGGCGAGTCCGTCGATAGCCATCAGGATGGGCACGACCGGAGTGACCGCTTTTGGATCGAGCAGGTGGGTGTTCTCAACCAGCGACGTTGCCTCGGGCGGAGTGGGGACCGCATGCAGCTTTTTCAGGGCCTTGGCAAAGTCGACGATCAGGGATTTGCGCCGAGCCTCGTCGATCGTGGGCCAGACCCGTGAGAGCGCCATGCCGGGCTTCCGCTCGATCACCACGAAGTCGAAACCGGTCTCGCCCGAGAATCCGAGGACCCGCGGCATGTAACGCTCGGCCGGCAGGGTTTGGCAGACCAGAGCTTCACGCCGCAGTCGTTGATCGGGTCGGCAATTCACTCGAACAACCTCGCGAGGTCCGATATGTACCTCGTTGCGGGTTGAGTTCGCCCGTTTCAGAACCGCCGGAACCTCGAGTCCGATGCCTTGAAGCGCGCGCCGGGCACGCGTCTCGGCGATTCGATCCTGTGGCATAGGAGACCTATCGGCAGTACCCCCAGCACGGTGTAGCCCATTCGGGGTGATGGAATATGCTTGGACAGGCAGTGCCGGTTGGACCATTGCCCCTGCTCATTCACCCAATCGATCGGAAGCGAGTCGCTATGTGGCCAGGATCGCCTCGTTGAATGGTGGCCACGCAGCTGCGGCCCAGGGGCCGAAATCGGTGTCGGTAAGACACACCGCGAATCGGTTGGACTGCCGATCGATCCAGATGAACGTGCCCGCCGCGCCAAAATGGCCCGCCACCGACGGGGGCGAGGACGGAGCGATCCAATGGGGTGACTTCGTCCCTCGTAGTTCGAACCCCAGTCCCCACGGATTCGGGATCTGGCGTCCAAAGCCGGGAAGTACGCCTTCGAGATTCGGCAACAGAGGGGAGAGAGCCCGATCGGCTGTCGTTGGATGCAGCAGTGTTGGTTGGAGCCATTCCCGGCAGAACCGAGTGAGGTCCGACACGGTGCTCACCGCAGCGAATGCGGGTGAGCCGTTGAGCCAGGTGTCGTTCATCCCCAGCGGCTCACACACCGCCTCGCGCAGGTAGTTGGCGATCGTCATCCCTGCGGCCCGTTCGAGTTCGGCGCCCAACACATCGAATCCGGCGTTGCTATAGATTCGGCGAGTACCAGGTTCGACGACCGGGTCCTGAGTGCGAGGGCCGAGTCCGGATGCATGGCCCAGCAACAACTCGATCGTGGATCCCGGCGGCCCGGCGGGTTGATTCAACGAGAGCGTGCCCTCTTCGATCGCAATGAGGATGGCGTGTGCAACCAGAGGTTTGGTGACCGACGCCAACTTGAACTCCCGGTTGATGTCGCCGAGCGTGGTAACCGATCCCACCGACGTCGACCACGCCGCTGCCACCGCCCCGACCGGCCACGTTGCGGCCAAGTCGGCCGGATTGGGACCGGTTGGCGGTGTCACAGGTTCATCGATTCGATGAGGTGGGCGGCCATGGCCAGATCTGCCACCGCGATCGGATTGTCGAAACTCGGCACCTTCACTTCGCCGATCGATGCTTTGGTCTGGATCAACCCGGGGATCACATCGACCGGTGCCAACAGTTGACCCGGACCGGCGTGGTCGGCCAAACGAGCGGCCAGGTTCACCGATGCTCCGATGTAGTCATCGCCCTCGAACAGGATCACGTCGCCGATTGTGACACCGCCGTGCACCGGGAGAAGGCCCTGCGATCGGGCCCGCAGCATGACCTTCAGCAGGCACGACAAAACCGCGGGGGCCTGGTGGCCGCCGAACATCGCTCCGTCACCCAGCCATTTCGCTACCCGCACGCCCGATGAGGCGCTGATGTCCCGAACGATGCCCCGGAATACCGCCAGCTGCTGGACTGCGGCATCGTCTCCTTCGCTGTTGGCGAAATGGGTGAAACCCGAAAGATCGACAAAACCCACCGTGCGCCGGACCCGATAGGACGAGGCGGGAGGGACGACGTAGTCGGACTGCATACCCAGAGAGACCGTAATGCTCCGCAGCTGCCATCGGGGCATTCCCACCGATCGAACTTCCAAGCCGTTACGCTTCTAAGCACGAAATCTCTGCCGAAAGACCATTCATGACCCTTTTCTCTGAACTCGGGGTCGCTCCTCCGGTCGTTTCTGCCCTCCAAGAACGAGGAATCGACTCCGCCTTTGCGATTCAGGAACTTGCCATTCCTGATGCGCTCGCAGGCCGAGACGTGTGCGGAAAAGCCCAAACCGGATCGGGTAAGACCCTTGCCTTCGGGATACCGACGGTACAAGCGCTGGCCGATGCCAAGCGCAAGACGCTTCACGCCCTCATGCTCGTTCCCACCCGCGAGCTCGCAACCCAGGTGGTCGAAGAACTGGCCCCTCTGGCCGGCTCCCTCGACCTGAAGGTGCTGGCCGTCTACGGCGGCGCCGACATCGACAAGCAGATCGCAAAGCTCAATGCGGGCGTCGAGATCGTGGTTGCCACACCGGGCCGCCTCATCGATCTGCTCGACCGCAAGGCCGTGTCGGTTTCCGACGTCAACTGCGTCGTGATCGACGAGGCTGACCGCATGGCCGATATGGGCTTCCTGCCCCAAGTCGAGTGGATCCTGCGCCGCATCGATGGTGAACACCAGACGCTGCTCTTCTCGGCCACGCTCGACGGTGCGGTCGGATCGTTGATCACTCGTTACCAGACCGACCCGGTGTTCCACGAGGTGGAATCCGACGACGTCACGGTCGAGAACATGACGCACCGCTTTATCCAGGTCCATCAGATGGATCAGGCCAAGGTGGCTGCGTCGATCGCAAAGTCGGTCGACCGAACGATCGTGTTCTGCAACACCAAACGGGCCTGCGACAAGGTCGCTGGGGAGCTCGACAAACTCGGCGTGGCCGCTCAGGCGATCCACGGTGACCTCCGGCAGCGTCACCGCGAGAAGGCGCTGGCCGCATTCTCGGCTGGCCAAACCAGCGTGCTCGTCGCCACCGATGTTGCGGCGCGTGGCATTCACGTCGACGACGTCGAGGTGGTCATCCACTTCGATCCGCCAGACGACCACAAGACCTACCTGCACCGCTCGGGCCGAACCGCCCGTGCCGGCGACTCGGGGCTTGCGGTGTCGTTCGTTCGATGGAATGAGGAACTGCACGTCAAGCGGCTCCAGAAGCGCCTGGCGCTCGATATTCCGATCGTCGAGATGTTCAGCAACGATCCCCGTTTGACCGACCTCGTCTCCTGGGACCCCACCGAAGCCGCATAAACCCCACCCCATCTACCCTCCCCCCAAATTTCTGCTGGCCACTACAAATCTCGTAGTCGCCAGCAGACAGAACGGGGTTTTGTGGTCTCCAGCAGACAGAACCACACTCGTGGGCGGCACTGAATCGCCGCTGACGAACCGTGCCCGCTGTCTGTACGGTGATCGGCGATGACCACGGTTCAACGTCCCCAAACAGCGTGGCTCGATCATGCCGCTGCGGTGGGCGTCGCCGGTATCGCTCAGGCGGTTCTCGATGCGTGCGCGCAAGCAGGCGGCGTCCGCTCGCCCCACCCGCAGGGGTTGTTGGTTCCCGAGCCAACCGGAGGCTGGGCGAACCCAAGACTCCTGGGATGGGTGCACGAATGGTCTGCCACCGGCGTCGACCGAACCCGCCGGGGCGCGTATTACACGCCGCCCGACTTCGCCGCCGATGTTGTGGATCGAGCGTTGGACGGCGTGCCCGAACCGCCTGCGTTCGTGGTCGACCCGGCATGTGGGGGAGGGGTGTTTCTGCTCGAGATCCTCGATCGCCTTCGTTCGGCGGGCATCGAACCGGCAGACTGCGTTCGCCGAATCGCAGGAATCGAGATCGACTCGACCGCGGCGGCAACAACCCGTCAGGCGCTGCAGGCATGGCAGCTCCTTCACGGGGTGGCGAACCCCGTCGAGGCAACGATCGCGGTGATGGATTCTTTGGATGCCTGGCCGTCCACCTGGCCCCAGGCCGACCTGATCGTTGGCAACCCGCCCTTCGCCAGCCCGCTGAAGTCTGGGTCAATCCCCGAATCGGCCCAGGCCTATCGGAGTCACCACTCCGAAGTGCTTGGCCCGTACGCAGACCTGGCGGCGATTCATCTCTGGCGAGCTACCCAGGTGTTGGCCGAGGGTGGACGACTGGCCTTCGTCGCTCCGGTTTCGATCGTCAACGCCCGCGACACCGGGCGTCTCTGGCGTCGGTTTGAAGCCGAGGCCGACGCGGTGTCTGTTCTGATTCCTGCGTCGAGCCCCTTCGAGGCGTCCGTCCGGGTCTTCGTTCCGGTGTTTGAGATTCGACGAGTAGATCGCTCTCGCCGGCGCTCGCTTGCTGCTGCTGTGGCCGAGGCGATCGGATTACCGACCGTGGATATCGCCGATGACGCCCCCACTCTTGGGAGCATCGCATCTGCGACGAGCGGTTTCCGGGACGAGTTCTATGGTCTGGCCGAACATGTGCGGGAAGCCCAGGCTGATCTCGGTCGATTCGGACGGCTGGTCACGGTTGGTTCGATCGAACCGCTCGAGTGTTCGTGGGGAGTGAAGTCCACTAAATTCGCAAAAGCGAAATGGGATCGGCCTGTGGTCGTACGATCCGAACTGAACGAACGGGTCGGCAACTTCGTCGAGGCACAGATGGTGCCCAAGGTTCTGGTGGCAACCCAGACCAAGGTCCTCGAGCCGGTGGTGGATCCGGTCGGAGATCTCATCGGTGTCACACCCACGATCATCGTGACCAGCGACCAGCCCGCCCACGTCGCCGCCATGCTGCTGGCCCCAGCCGTAAATGCCATAGCGGTAGGGCGCTGGTTCGGAACCGGGTTATCGGAGACAGCCTTGCGGCCAACCGCATCGACCCTCCTAGACCTTCCACTCCCCACGAATCGGGAGGCGTGGGACGAAGCGGCCGAGCTGGTTCAAACCACAGCCTCCTCGATCGATGGCTCTCAAGTTCCACCCTCTGCGGAAACACTCATCCAAGTTGCCGAACTGATGCAGGATGCCTACGGCGGTCCGGACGAATTGATCGACTGGTGGCGAACCCGGGCCGGGCTGCTTCCGGCCGATGGTGAGTGATTCCGGGCCCAGGCGCAGGTCGTTCTGTCTGCTGGCGACCACGTTTCTTCGTTCTGTCTGCCCGCCGATACGAGATTTGTAGTGGCCAGCAGAAATTTGGGGGGCGGTAAACCTGAGTATGCTGGTCGACTATGAGTGACGGTCGCCCTCAGGTTCGCCCTGCGTCCACACTCCCGCCCATGCCCGCCTCGGGCGGCTGGAAACCCTCGGACCCGGTCGGCCACCGGAAGTTCGCCGAGGTCTGCACCAATCGGTGTTTCGCTCTCGAGTTCGGCGGATTGCTCGACAGCGTCACCCTGGCGTACGAAACCTGGGGTGAACTCGATGCCAGCGCCGCCAATGCGGTGCTTGTGTGCCACGCCCTGACCGGCGACTCCCACGCCGCCGGCCCGTCCGGTAACGGTCATCCAACCGACGGTTGGTGGAACGACATGATCGGTCCTGGACGCCCGCTCGACACCGACCGCTATTTCGTCGTATGTGTCAACGTTCTGGGCGGATGCCAGGGATCGACCGGCCCGATGAGCCTGGCCGCCGACGGGAAACCCTACGGATCCCGCTTCCCGATGGTGTCGGTGCGAGACATGGTTCGGACCCAGGCCATGTTGGCCGACCATCTCGGCATTTCCACGTGGATGGCCGTGGTCGGCGGTTCCATGGGCGGCATGCAGGCCATCGAATGGGCCGCCATGTACCCCCGACGGGTCTCCTCGCTGGTGTCGATCGCCTCAACCGCAGCTGCCAGCGCACAGCAGATCGCATGGAGTTATGCCGGCCGACTCGCCGTCATCAACGACCCGAAATGGAACGACGGCGACTATTACGACGCTCCCGACGGCGAGGGCCCGCACGAAGGCTTCATGCTCGGTCGGCGTATCGCTCAAATCCACTACCGGTCCGACCTGTCGCTCCATGAACGCTTCGGGCGTTCCACCCGCGATCCTCTCGATCGGTTCGAGCCCTGGGATCGTTACCAAGTGGAGAGTTACCTCGACCACCACGGTCGCAAGCTGGCTCAACGGTTCGATGCCAACAGTTACCTGGTGTTGAATCGGGCGATGGACATGCACGATCTCGGTCGTGGTCGCGGCGGATTGTCTGCAGCTCTCGCCCGAGTGACTTGCCCCACGTTGGTTGTCAGTATCGACAGCGACGACCTCTACACCCCTCGACAACAAGAAGAGCTCCGCGACGGTCTGCGGGCCAACGGAACGCCCGTCGAGTTCGAGGTTCTCAACTCGATCCACGGCCACGATGGCTTCCTGATCGAGTTCGATCAGCTCGGGCCGATGGTCGACAACTTCGTGAGCGATCACTTCAAGGCCCGCTGACGAACGTGGCGATGGGTTGCGATGCCTGAAGGCATCGAGATCGAGCTGTATCGGAGAGCGGCTGCTCGCTGCGTCGGTCGTGTGATCGACGAGGTCTCGGCCCCGGATTCGTATTTCATCAAGGGTGGAGCGACCGCCGATGTTCTTGTTGAGGCTCTCGTCGGGCGCACGATCACCAAGACCGACCGAGTCGGAAAACTGCTGCTGTTGGACATCGACGATGAACCCGACGTTCTTGGTCTTCGTTTCGGCATGACCGGGCGAGTCATCGTCGACGACGACGCTGCAATTGAGAAACTCGAATACGCGTCGGGCCGCGACGATCCGGCCTGGGATCGATTCGCCCTCAGCTTCGCCGGGGAAGGAACCCTACGAATCAACGACCCCCGCCGACTCGGCGGGGTCGAACTGCACCCGGATCGATCGACACTTGGTGTCGATCTGTTTCGGGTGGCTCCGGGACGTCTGGCGACGGCTCTGGGGCAGAGCCGAGTTGCGCTCAAGTCCCGCCTGCTCGATCAGAGCAGGGTGGCGGGCGTCGGCAACCTGATCGCTGACGAAACCCTTTGGAGGGTCGGTCTGGACCCGGCCCGCCCCGCCGGTTCTCTGTCCGATGACGAGATTCGAAGGCTCGCTGCCGGCCTTCGCAGGACGATCGATCGGCTGCTCCGCGATGGCGGATCTCACACGGGTCGCTTGCAGGACTCCCGGGTCCGTGGTGGCCTGTGCCCAAAGGACGGAACGCCGCTACTTCGCCGCACGATTGGGGGTAGGACCACGTACTCCTGCCCCCTCCATCAGGTGTAGGGTCGAGGGCGATGCTTGCGTTGATGTTCGCCCAGACCGACAACACCGGCCGCACGGTCACGATGATCGTTTTCGCCCTGGTTGCGGTAGCTGCGGCGCTGGCCCTTCTCACCGCCTGGTACTGGCGGATCACCGACCCAAGTCGCCGTGAGCAGGGGTCGAATGGTCGGGGCGGCAAGCGGCGCACCGTGCAACCGGAACCGGAGCCCGAGCCAGAGGCAGGGCCCAGCGCCGGTCTCCATCCCGACCGGACAACCGAGGTCGACAAACGTTCCACTACCGGCACCCCAACCACGGCGGCGATCGACTTCCCACCCGACGAGGGCGCCGGGGTCGACCCCACCAGAGTGCTTCGGCGGTCCGACATTCTGGACGGTGCCGCGCCTGATCAGCGGGTCATCGACCTTCGCACACCACCGGATGTCGACACCCCAGCCGCTACGCCTGCGGCCGAATCGCTTGGTGTCCAAACACCATCGGCGGCTTCGGACGAGCCAATGATCGATCTGACCGAGCCACACCCGGTCGACGATGTCGAACCCGAGCGGGTTGAGGTCAGCGCGGCCAGCGGCGCCCACGATGCAGGTATGAGTTTCGAAGACTGGCTGGCTCTTTCGGAGGAGGACCAATGAGTGAAGGACTTGATCTCGACGCAATGATCGCTCGTTTCGTCGAACGGGCCGAGGCCGTCAAGCGACGAAACCTGCCCCCCGTCGGCGGTGACGAACGGAAGGCGTTCATCAAACAGGCTGAGCAGGACTTCATGGACTTTTCCCTGATCGCCGATGCCACCCCGAGTCTTGATAACGGTGTCCTGACGCTCACGATCGACCTCAACAAGAGCTAGTCCACAACCCACGGGTTTCACAAAACTGGCTGTTTGCCATGAGCGATCAAGCGCTATGCTCTATCTCCGCAGTCAAAGCTGCGATCCAGCGGATGTAGCTCAGCTGGTAGAGCATCTCGTTGCCAACGAGAAGGTCGCCGGTTCGAATCCGGTCGTCCGCTCAACATGAGGCCCGATCGCTCCGGCGGTCGGGCCTCGAGCGTTTTTGGAGCACCGCTACGGGCACACCTCGGATCGTTCAACCTCACCCAACCGCCCGATCCGCATGGCGGTTACGAGGTTCGACTGGACTTCGAAGACCAACCGATAGTTGGCGTCGATCGACTCATTCGGCTGAAACACGTAGGTGTCATCGGCAGGATTCTCCGCCAGTTGTTCGCCGTAAGCCGCCTGAAGGTCGGCCAGTTCCGAGCCGATTCCAACCTGTGACAATGTGAGCTGGCCGGGCGTCGTTGCGTCGGCCCGCAGGATCAGAGGGTCCTCATCGGTGGCATCCAGCGCCAGCAGGGGAGAGTGTGGGTCGCCGGCCACCCACCCCAGCGAACACGCTGCGCCTCGGCTTGCGATCACGATTGAGACCCCAACCGATTCCTCCACCTCGGTCACCCGCTGGCCGGGTCGCAGGCCGCCGAAGCTCCGCAGCCCCACCTGGGCCACGCCGAACCCTTCGTCGGGCGCAGCGACGAGCACGGTGGGAGTGGCCACGCCGGAGGTCACGAATGCGTGAAGTCCGGGGGTCAATACTTCGCCAACGGTCTCGGTCGGGACGGCTGAATCCTGCGGGTCGACCCGCAACTGCTGGTCGCCCCATTCGACGGTTACCACCACGTCGGACGCATTCGTGAAACGGATCTGTCCGCCGGTGCTGACCGCACACGGATCGGAGGTGCCCGATTCGGTCGCCAGCGGAACCTCAACGATCCCACCCGGTTCGGGGCACGATCCGACGTCGCGACCGGGCAGGGACGTGGTGGTCTGGATGCCCGGTTCGGTTGTAGTGGTCGCCTCGGGAACCGTAGTGACGAGCGAGGAAACCGAACCTTCGACACGCACCAGAACCTCGCCCGGTTCGGCGGTGGAGCAACCCAGGCAACCAACGGCGAGCAGTCCAACGACGGCCGCACGACTGAGCATCGAACCAGTATCGCAGCGCCGACCCGCGATGAATCCGATACCCCATCTACCATTGGGTCATGGCACGGTGCCGGGGCTGTGGATCGAATGGGGAGGGAAACTTCTGCGATCAGTGTGGTCTGCCGCGCCGCGACGGTGCCGAGGGGCCGCTGATCCTCGGTGCGGAGCCATCCGAGGCCGCTCCGGCGTCGGTGCGAGTCTCGAGAGGTTCCTCCAGACTTACCGCCGTTCTCGGCATCGCGTTGGCAGCACTTCTGGGACTGGGAATCTTCGCGTCCGTACGAAGCCCCGAGCCGGTGGATCGAGGTTTTGCGGTTGATGAGGAAGGCGACGAACAGGACCGCGACGATTCCGGAGACGACGATGTCGGCTTCAACACGACCACCACAGCTCCCGAGCCTCCATCGACCCCGCCCACGACGGCGTCGCTCGGTGGCGAACTACTGCTCGATGCCGAATACGGCTGGGACGTGATCGCGGCCACCGACGAGAGTCTGGTGCGCGTGGATTCAAGCACCGGTGAGGTGGTGCCGCTGGGTGTGAAGGCCAGTCCGGTCGGCTACGTGAATGACATGATCGCCCTGCAGGATGCGGAACACAGGATCATTCTGGTGGACCCCATCGTGCTCAGCGGGGCGGCACCGGTCCAGTTGCCTGACCCCATCGGAGATTCGCCGCTAGCTGCCGACGGCGTGGTCGCCCTGATGCCGTCGCTGAACCCCGAAACGTTCTGGCTCATTACCGACTTCGGATCGTGGGTGACCGAGGTCCGGATTTCCGATGGCACGGTCTTGCGGACGATCACCACCGAAGGTTCGTACGAGAGCCTAGTGCTCTCGCCCGACTTCCGGACCCCGCTTCCCGGCGGTGTCTATCGGCTGACCTCCGATTCCGACTTCACTCGGGTCGCTGACGGGCGGGTGCTTGTGAGGGTTCGGGACGCAGTGCTCGTTCAGACCTGCGACCAGACGCTCGAGTGTGTCAACACCTGGCGCGATGTGCTCACGATGGAACCCCGGACCGATCTCTTGGCTCCAAAATACACCGACAACAGTTTCTACTTCCCGTTTGCGGGTGCTGCTTTCATATTCAATGGCGAAACGTTGGTCGACCTCGAGACAGGCGTGTCTCGACGTTTCCCTGCGGACATGATGAACAACTTCTTCGACGGAACCGGTGATTTGTCCCCCGATGGCCAGGTCTTCGTCTCCAGCGAAGGCACGCGTTTGCGCTTCCGCGGGGCCGCTGCTGCCACGGTGAGTCTCGGCGGTGACGTGATCACCATGTATCGGCCGGTCTTCGTGCCGAAACCGGCACCGACGCCGTGAGTCTTCGGCTCGACCGATTGCAGTGTTCGGGCTGGCCGCCACCGGTTGATGACGTGGAACACATCGGGATGACGGTCGGGAAGTGAACTGTCCCCAGTGTTCAGCTGAGGGCCAGACCGGCCGGTACTGCGCCAATTGTGGAGTGCCGCTGTTGGCATCGGAAACCACCGAACTGATCGGTGTCGCACCCCGGCGCGAACGGCTCGAACGCGATCGAGGATTCCCGAGGTGGCCGCTCTTTCTGCTCGGACTGCTGGTCGTCGGTGTGGGTGTCCTGTATGCGCAACGACTTGAGCCGTCCGAGGTTGCCGAGGACGATCAGGACATCGACGAAGTTCGACCGCAGCCCGAGGACGTGGATGTTGTCGAGTCCCTTCCTGATTCGGACTGGTTCGTGGTCTCGACCAATAACGAGACTCTCGTACGAATCGACCCCGAGTCGGGTGAGGTGGTGGACCTTGGGCTGGCGATGCGAAGCCTGGGGCGGGCGTGGGGTCGGGTCATCCTTCAGGACATCGAGGGCCGTGTGTACGGAGCGTCGCCGGCAGACCTCGCCAGCGACCTACCGGTTCCGGCGCCCACACCGATCAACGACACTTTGTATTCGTTCCTGCCGGCGTGGGTGATAGCGAGCAGCACGCGGGACCACATTTGGCTGGCAGAGGGCACGGGTGATGTGGTGGAGGTGAGCCTCGTTACCGGCGAGGTGAACCTCGTTAGTGATCGCTCGCCCCGAGAGTTGGTGTCAGGTCTTACAACGCCGAGGTTCGAATCACCCGATGCCGGTGGGGTCTACCAACTGCAACCCGACCAGACCTATCAGCGAGTTCTGGACGGACGCGCGCTGGTGGAGGGCCGGGGGATGGTCCTCGTGGCGTCGTGTGATCTGGAACTTCAGTGTGGAACCTCCTGGTACGGGTCGGAGGATTTGTCGCCGATCGATCAACCCATTCCGGACGTCGAAGGTGTCCCGTCGACGGCGTGGCTGGTGGGCGACGCCGACTTCCTCAGTTTGGCCCCGTTGGGGGAGTTGGTGCAGGCCGGACTCGATGGGCCCCCAGCGGCGCTGACCAGCATGCGGTCCGGATCAATAGTCAACCTTCAACCGGCCGAGTTACTGGCCGCAGAGTCGGGCACGCTTGACGTTTCGCCGGATGGGGCGCTCGTTGTTCGAGCGAAACAGACCGACTTCTTCCGCAATTCGAGCGTGTTGATCCGTTCAACCGAAACCGACGAAGTCATCTCGCTCGGCGGTCCCACCCTGACCGGCACTACCCCCGTCTTCATCCCCAAGCCCTAACCGAGCAGATGGAGGGAAAACCGATTGGTGGTCTGCGACCATTCGGTCCGATCTGGGCCCGACTGCGCGAACTTTTGTCGGCCTTCTAGTGTGGAGTTGTGTCGAGGTGCGGGGGATGCGGAGCTGAGGTTCACGAGAACTTCTGCTCTCGTTGTGGCCGTGCGGTCACCACCCTCGATGGTTTCGGTCCCACGATCCTGGGCACTACTTCGACTTCGGGCCCGGACGTGGCACGGTCCGGAGGGCGGGTACGGAGCGGGTCGAAGTTGCGGACCGCGTTGTTGGGGTCGGCGCTGTTCATGATCCTCGGACTCGGCATCTTTGCGGCGGTCCGGGACCCGACACCTACAGCTTCGGACGAACCAGCGGGCGAAGACGAAATGCAAGAGCGCGCCGACGCCCAGCCGACCACCACCACCACCGCTCCCGAGCCGCTCACCACAACCGTCGAGCCGTTGCGCGGTTCGGTCGCCCCGGATGGTCCGGTTCTCGGCGAAACGACCGGCTGGTTCGTGATCTCCGCCGACCGGAGCGGACTGGTTCGAATCGACGCCGACACCGGCGAACTCACCGAGCTGGGGGTCAATGTCGTGCCGATGGGTTACGTCGGTGACCAGATAGCGCTGAGAAGTTTCGACCACCGCATCTACCTCGTCGACCCGGCCCTTCTGGCGGGACCGGTCCCTCTTTCGCTTCCCTCACCGATCAACGCTCGGAGTTACGCCGGGGGAAGTGGCACCAACATCTTTGCGAGCCGACACCCCGACCGACTCTGGGTGGAGCTGCCGGTCATCAACGTGGCGGTCGAGATTCGACTGAGCGACGGCGCGGAGCTTCAGCGGATCGCCCAGAGCGACTACGCACTCTTCGGCGGCCAGAGTGGCCCGGAATTCCTGACGCCTCCCACGGGCGGGGTCTATCGACTCGAAGACGACGGCAGCTATAGCCAGGCGGCGACCGGAAGGGTCATTGCCGTTGTCGACGGTGGCGTGCTCGTTCGGCAGTGTGATGAGACCCTGACCTGTCAGAATCAGTGGCTTGACCCCAACACGCTGGAGGAGCGGACCGACTGGTTTGCTCCGGAGGCCAACGAAGCAAACGTTTGGGGCCAGAAGCTTCTTGGGAACGATCGTTTTCTGCTGTCGTTCGAGACCCAACTCATCGACATTAGGAACGGTGACCGGTTCACGCTTCCGATTCGTTGGTACTCCATGACCGGCAGCGGCCCGATCGATGTCTCACCCAATGGAAACACGATCATGATCTCCGAACCCGACGGTCTGCTCATGATGTCGACCTCGACCGGCGCCACCTCGGTGGTGAAATACGAACACCAACGGGTCGCGGGACGGCTCGTCCCGGTGTTCGTGGCCAAACCCCCAACGGTGGACGACTCCAGTGGGTAGACTCGTCGATCCCTGCGCAGATGCCCGAGCGGCCTAAGGGAGCGGCCTGCAAAGCCGTGATTCGCGGGTTCAAATCCCGCTCTGCGCTCATCACCCTCTCGAGGGATCGAAGCCCCCGAACCACCCGGTTCGGGGGCTTTCTGGCTTCCGGTGACACGAAACGCTCACCCAGCGAGCACTTCGTGTAGCCCGAACGCGTTCTATGGCACGGAGCGTGGACATCAATCGCGACAATTTCGTCGTCGGCTGCAACAAACGGAGTGTGCTCGCACTGTAAGAAGGTGTGATCGGTCCGTCCACGTTGGAATCGAAAAGCATCGATGCCGTGTATCGAGCAAATTTCCCTGCGTTGATGAAGGTGGCATTCCTCCTTACCGGATCGGCCGAAGAAGCCGAGGACGTGGTTCACGAAGCCTTCGTTCGTTGTGTGCCGCTTTTGCCGGGCGTCGACCACGCCCCGAGTTATCTGCGAACCGCAGTGGTCAATGAATGTCGAACGAGACACAAACGGGGGAATCGGCGGAGCGCCGTCACACTGCGAGCCGACGAGCAGTTACCTCACGATCTTATTGAAACCCGCGATGCACTCTCGGTGCTGTCGGATCGAAAACGCATCGTGATCGTTCTGCGCTATTTCGTTGACCTTCCCGACGATCAGATCGCCGCCCTCCTTAGCTGTCGGAAATCGACTGTGCGGAGCCTTGCCCATCGAGCTCTGAAAGAACTTCGAGAGGAACTCGCATGACTAGATCCCAGTTCGAGAACGATGTCGCCGACCGGTTGAGTGCGCTCGCCGAGGTTGCACCGACCGAACCAATCCGTCCACTGTCGGTTGGCGGTCGGCCTCCCACCGTCGGGTCCTCCAAGCGTCTGGCCCTGGTAGGTGCGGCCGTCTTCGCTCTCGTAGTCGGCGGCATCATTGTGAGCGGTCGCCAACCATCGCTCACCGATGTCACCGTTCCACCGGTGGATTCGACCACGACGGCACTCACGACAACTCCGGTGGAGACCACCGCTCCTAACTCGACCACCGATTCAAATCCGACTTCGGTGCCGACCGGCGGAACACTGGCGGTCGACGGATTCGACACCATCCCGGCGCCAGATGGGACCCCGCTTCCAACTAACGGTGTGGCGATCTGGACCGGTTCTGAATTAGTCCTCTGGGGTGGGGAATCTCGTCTCGACAGCGTTCCGCCCGCCATGGACCCCGGACTGGCCTACGACATCGAGGCTGATCGATGGCGAGAGCTGGCGCCGGGCCCTCTGTCACCTCGACTAGGGGTTGCCGGTGTCTGGACCGGCACCGAAGTCATCATCTGCTGCGGCGATGGTTCCCAGCAGGCGGCGGCCTACGAGCCATCACGGGATCGTTGGCGTGCGATCGCTGACTCACCGATTGTCAGCCAGTACATGGAGGCCGTTTGGACCGGCGATCAGATGTTGCTCACCACCGAGGACGATGCAGCGTCATATGACCCTACAACCGATGTGTGGCGTGTCCTTGAACGTCCACCCAGCACCCTCGACCGTCTCCGGGAAATGGTGTGGATGGATGACGAATTGATCGTCTGGCCAGCGGAAGTGGGTCGACGGGTATCTTCTCCGATGGCATTGGACCCGGTCGCTGGAACGTGGCGGGTTCTACCCGATCCACCGGCGTGGCCCGCGGCCCCCGACATCGTGTGGACGGGCAAGGTTCTGGTTGCGTGGGGTGGCCTTCCGGCGTCGGCCGCCGTTTCGGAACGGGCGGTGGGGTCGGTGTATGACCCCGACACGGACTCTTGGGTCGCGATGCCCGAATTTCTTCCCGAACCCCGCCCTTTCGAAGGCAACCTCGGTAGCCAGTCGCTGTTGTGGACCGGTGAGACCGTACTGGTGAATACCGGGGCGTTCGCGAGTGGGCTCTCTGACGAGCTGACGAACGACGACTCGTACCTTCTTAGCTTTGACCCCGCCACGCGAGAATGGGCCTTCGTTGGTGTGGCGCCGGGCTACAACTTTGGCGCCGATCCGGTGGTGGCGGACCAACGAGTTGTCTTTCGGGGCGCCGAACTGTTCATCTCAAATGATCAGTTCGGCGTCGTAGCAGACGAGTTCGTGGCGCCCGAGTACTACCGATCACTGCACTCGTGGGTGTTGGAGAAACCGGTCGAACTCCGTGATCGCGCCGGGCACACGGCGGTCTGGGCCGATGGTGAGATGATCGTGTGGGGTGGATGGTCCAGCGAGAATGCAACGGTCGCGTTCGACGACGGCGCCGCCTACAACCCGGTGACGGCGAGTTGGCGTTCGCTTGCGGATAGCCCACTCGATGGTCGAGGTTTTCACACAGCGGTCTGGACCGGATCGGAGATGCTGGTGGTTGGCGGTCTGACCGATGTCAACAACGGATCGAGCGACGCCGCAGCGTATGAACGGACGCAGGACCGCTGGCGCTCCCTGCCACCAACCGGGTTGACTCCGTCGCCGACCAACCCGACGAGGGTCCGATCGGTCTGGACCGGTACGGAACTGGTGCTCTGGGATGCCGAAGCTGACGAGATGGAGGCGTTTTCCCCGGCGACGAATAGCTGGACCCGCCTTCCTTCACCCGGGCTGGGTCCGTCCGACACCGAAAGCCTTTTCTGGGTCGACGGCGAACTGGTGGTACTTTCGGCCGACTTTTCTCGCCAGCAGGCTCGGTATGCAGCGGCCAGCCTTCCCAGCGGCGCGGCCAACTGGACTCGACTGCCAGACCCGCCGGTCGGGGAGTTCGGTGCGGTCTCCGGTGATCGAATCCTCGCGTGGGACATCGGCGGAATCGAAGGGGGCACATTCGAACTTGACGTCCGGTCCCGGGTTTGGAGCGAGGCGGAGTCGATTCCTCTGCCGCCGTGCGAGGGCCAGAGCGCGCCGATGACGATTGACGACCGGATCTTCGTGACGATGGCATGTCTCAATGACCGCCGCGTCGATGGCGGAGCGGTGCTGTATGACCCCGACACTCGGGCCTGGGAGATATTGGACGTTGGTATTGAAGGAGTGGCCGGGCTTGAGCAAGCTGTCTGGACCGGACGCGAAGTGTTGACCTTTAAGCCTTGCTGCTACGGGACAGGCGGGCGACCGTTCACATGGCGCGGGATCCGGTATCTGCTTCCCGAGTAGTTCGCTCAGGCGGGCTTTCTGGCTTCCGGTGACACGAAACGCTCACCCAGCGAGCACTTCGTGTCACCGGAACGCCAAAACGAACAAATCCCGCCTCGAGGAGGCGGGATCTGCAACCAAAATGTGTGGGCCGTACAAGACTTGAACTTGTGACCTCTTCCGTGTCGAGGAAGCGCTCTAGCCAACTGAGCTAACGGCCCTTGGTGCGGGTAGACGATACAGGAGCTGTGTCGATTCAGCACCTCGTTTTCGCATCGGCGGCATCCAACCCGGTCGGTTGCGCTCGGTTCGCTGAGCAGGCCGACGCCGCGTGTGAGCTGCCGGCGCCCAAACAACCCCGTACCGCCCCAACGATGCAGGCTCGCGGCCCCGACACGGCCCGCTGCGGCGCCGCTAGATTGTCCCGATGCCTTCAGTAGAAGCGAATGGGATCCGCATCGAGTATGTCGAGCAGGGAGTGGGCGATCCGCTGCTTTTGATCATGGGGTGGGGAGCCCAACTGATCGACTGGCCCGACGGCCTGGTGGATCTGCTGGCAGAGAGCGGATTCCGAGTTATTCGCTTCGACAATCGCGATGCCGGACTCAGCAGCGAAATGGACTGGCAGCCGCCGTCGTTGCTGAAGTCCTTCGTGCTCGGAACCTTCAAGCGTGACATACCGGTGGGATACACCCTGAGCGACATGGCCGACGATGCCGCCGCCCTACTGGATGCTCTGGAGATCGATTCGGCCCACGTCGTAGGCGCCTCAATGGGCGGAATGATCGCCCAGACCATGGCCATCGAACATCCCGACCGCGTGCGCTCCCTCACCTCGATCATGTCCAACACCGGCGACGGCCGGAATGGTCGCATCGCCACCAAACTCGTACCGCGGATGCTGAAACACAAGCCCACCCGCGAAACCGCCCCCGAGCTGGGGGTCGAGTTGTTTAAGCACTTCGCGGGCCCGCACTTCAACCCCACCGAGGCGTTGGAACGTGGACATCAGCGGGTGGCTCGCAGTTGGCGACCGGCCGGTTCGGGTCGTCAGATTGCGGCGATCGCAGCCAGTGGTGATCGGACCGAGGGTCTCAAGAATCTTGCGATGCCCACCCTGGTTATCCATGGATTGGCCGACACTTTGGTGCTGCCCTCGGGTGGAATGGCAACGGCGAAGGCCGTTCCGGGTTCACAGTTGCTGATGTTTGCCGATATGGGACATGACCTTCCGGAACCACGCTGGGAGGACATGGTGTCTGCTATCCGGATTCAGGCTGATCGCGCCGATCATGCCAACCTGCATGCAGCGCTGACCTAAAGGTTCCAGTACCGGCTGGGCCACACACCGGAGGAAAACGTTGATCGAGCAACTGTCAGGGGTCGATACGAGCTTCTTGACCATCGAAGAGGGGACCAACGCAGTTGGTCACGTCACCGGTGTTCTCATCCTCGATCCCTCCACCTCTCCGGAGCCGTGGACGTTCGAACGATTCAGCAACCACCTGATCTCCCGGATCGGACATCTGAAGCCGTTCCGACGCCGCCTACAGGAGGTGCCGCTCGGTCTGGATCGTCCGTACTGGGTGACCCAGACCGAAGTTGATTTCGACTACCACCTTCGTCACGTCGCCGTCCCCGGCCAGGGCGGTCGAAGCGACTTTGCCGATCTGGTCAGCCGCATCCACGCCCGGCCTCTCGACCGAACCCGTCCGCTGTGGGAGTGCTACATGGTCGATGGTGTCCATGGTGACCGGATCGGAATCATCACCAAGGTGCACCACGCCGTGATCGACGGACTCTCGGGACAGGAGATTCTCGGTCAACTTGTCGATCTGAGCCCTGACACCGTGGTGCGGGAGCCGGTCACCTGGCTGAATCCCGAACCAACCGTCAACCCGCAGGACCTCACCCGCCGAGCGCTTCGCTCATTCGTGATGTCACCGACCCGGGTCGCCCGTACCGCCTGGGCGATGGGAAAGACGCTGCCGGTTCTCGGTCCCGCGATCGCTAAACCAAACAGAGGCCGCAGCCGGCTCGACGCGATCCGCGAACTCTCCGCTCCAAAGACCCCGTTCAACGCACGAATCGGACCCCATCGGCGCTGGTCCTACGTTTCGGTCCGGCTGGAGGACGTGAAAGAGGTCAAGAACGCAGCGGGTACCACCGTGAACGATGTCGTGCTGGCGTTGTGTTCCGGTGTGCTGCGTTCGTGGTTGGAGAAACACGACGCACTGCCAGACCGGGATCTGCTGGCGATGGTGCCGCTGTCGGTTCGCTCCAGTTCCGATGCCCACGCGATCGGAAACCATGTGTCGTTCACCGTTGCCGATCTGGCCACGGGTGAGGCCGATCCCGCGGTTCGGCTGCAACGAATCCATCAGGCGATGCTCGATGCCAAGGCCAGTCACGACACGTTGCCGGCCAACATCCTGACCGACATTTCCCAGATCGCACCCCCTGCCGTTTCGGCGCTCGCCTCTCGGCTGATCGCGTCCACCAATCTTGCCGACCGGTTGACCCTCCCGTTCAACGTGGTGGTGTCGAATGTGCCGGGACCGCCGGTTCCGCTCTACCTGGCTGGCGCCGAGATTCTGGGTAACTATCCGGTGTCGGCGATCGTCGACGGTGTTGGCCTGAACATCACCGTTGTGACAACAAACGGCATGCTCGATTTTGGGTTCGTGTCCGATCGCGATCTGATTCCCGATCTGTGGGACATGGCGGATGCGTTGTTGGACGCCATGAACGAGCTGAAGGTGGCGCACGGCCTGAAGCCGGCCAAGCGGGCCCGACTGCTGATCACCGAAGAGGCGATCTCGGCTCGGCAACGACGAGCCGCCAAGGCCGCTTCAGAAGCTCTGACCCGGGTGAAGAAGACGGCGCCGAAGAAGCGAAAATCGAAGTCGAAGAAGAGCGGCTAGCGCCACGGGCCGGCGCCAGTTGGCTGGAGGGGCGTCCCGCCTAACCGATGAGCGATCGATACAGCTGGGTCATCTCGGTCCCCATGCGTTCCCACGAGAAACGCGCCGCCTGAAGTCGGCCAGCCTCCGCACCCGCTGCGATTCGAGCGTCATCGGCGATGAGGGCTTCCACTGCGGCGGCCAGGTCGGCGGGGGAGTCTGGGTCGGTCAGGAGTGCTGCGTCCCCACAGACCTCGCGCTGAGCCGGGCCGTCGGTGCCCACCACCGGTGTGCCCACAGCCATCGCCTCCAGCGGCACCATTCCGAACCCCTCGGCCTTGGCGTTGCTCACGACGGCGAGAGCGTTTCGAAGCAGCCAGCTCTTGCCCGGTCGATCTACGAAGCCGGTGAGATGAACCCGTCCGGCGTTCGAACCCAACGTCGCAAGTGCAGCTTCGACCGCGCCTCGTTCGGGACCGTCGCCGGCGATCACCACGTTGAGGTGGTCATGTCGTTCCAGAATGGGGCGGAGTATCGACACCAACTCGACCGTGCGTTTTCTGGGTTCGAGCGAGCCGAGCACAAGCAGGAACGGCTGACCGTCGGGAGCGCCGAGTCCACTGGGTTTCACCGGTTCGGCGTGAGGTGCGTCGAAGCCGATCTGGATCGGATGGACCCGGTCGGCCCCGAGCGACAACAGCTCGGCGATCTCCTCGCCGGCGGCGTAGGAGAGGGTGTGGACGTGTGCGCCTCGGCGCACCGCCCGTTCGGCCAACACGGGAAAGGCCCGGGCCGCAGGAGGTACCTCGTCCGGGCGTAACCAGGGTCCGGTGTCATGGATAGTGATCAGCTCGGGGCACTTCCCGCCCGTAGGGATCCCGGTGAAGTTCGTTCCGTGCAGCAGATCGACCGGACCGATGAGCTGGGAAGCCTGAGGCCAGTCGAATCGTCGCCAGATCGGGTGCAGGATTCGGGCAGGTACGTTCCGGCGCAGTGCGACGCCCGAGGGCAGATTGCGGCGTACCTCATCCACGTTGCGGCCGGTGAACGCCACCGGAGCCAGTTCGAACCGGGCGTCACGATGGATTGCGTGAACGAGTTCACGCGTGAAGGTGCCGATGCCTGCCAGCGGAATCGCCAGGGGTGTGACGTCGAGGCCAATCCGCACGCTGGTGACTGTAATTCAGTTCCGAACAGAGATCGGGTGCTGTGCACCGTTCCCGAGTCGGTCGAGTCGAACCCGGACCCGGCGTTTGGGTTCAGTGGGTTAGCGGGAGTGGTTCCAGAGATGGTTGAGCTCTGGATCCTTCTTGCCGCGGCGTTCGGCCATGCGCTGGTAGACGATTTCCTTCAGGTCCTCGCTGAGGTTCAGAAAGACGATGCCGTAGTAGGCCGCGTTGGTCATGCCGGGCATGTCCTGAGTGGGGCGTACGTGGCGGATCTCGGCGCTGCCTTCGGCTCCATCGTGAACGAACTTCACCCGAGAACCGGCTCGAACCGAGTCGAGATGAGGTCCGACCACCAATGCACCGGAGATGCTGAGATCGATGACCTGCATTTGCACGTTGGCGGTCTTCTTGCCGAACAACTTGCGGGTATTCGGAACCGAAACGTCAATCTGGAGGTCGTCCACACTGAAGCGATCCGACAGGCGCGGGAACTGGCCGTTCAGCGTCGTGTACGCCTGCTGAGACTTCATACATGAGGATTCGGCAGCGAAACCGCACGTCGAAATGGGCCGAAAGGCTCATCCGACGCCGGATGATGCGCCTGCTGACGTGCTTCTGAGGAAGCCGTGCGGGTGGCATTCCCCATGCGCTGGCTCGGCTCTCTCGCCACTCTCGGGAGTGATGCGCGAAGAACACGGGCGCGAGTGGGTGGCGCCCACCCGTCCACCGATAGCCGGAACGACCTCGAGTCCTCCGACTCGCCGCGTCCGGGACTCGACGGAATCCTTACCGGATCTCGAACCAACTGCCGGACGGCTGGCCCTGGTGGTCGCTCTGCTGTGGTTTGGTGTCGCACTCGTCTCGGCGGTTCTCGTAACCGGGATCATCCTGCGCAGCGGGCTGGGCGGAGCACCCGAGGCTCGAGAGTCTGCGTTCGACCAGACCGAACGGGTGGAGTTGGTAGCTCGCGCTCAGATCTCAACCGTCCGGGTTGCGGCCCGGGCGTGTCCCGGCGTCGTTGGGGGGAGTGGATTTGTCGTCGACGGTCTGCTGTTCACCTCGGCCCACCTTGTCCGTTTCGACGATTCGCTGAAGGTCGACCGGCCGGGTCAACCGGTCTTCGCCCCTGTGATCGCCACCAGTACATCTCTCGATATTGCCGTCGCCGACGGCGAGGACCTTGTGGCGGTCGATCTCACGATGGCCGATGCCCTTGCGCCGGTGAACGAACGAGTCGTCATGTCGGGATTCCCCGACGGCAACGAAATCGAGATCTCTGAAGCCACCGTGGTCGGGTATCAGCCGGCCGCCAACTGGGGTGTTCAGGGCGAGCAGGTGATGTTGATCGACCCGGGAACCCGGGCCGGCTTCAGCGGGGGTCCGGTGCTCGACCGCGATGGTCGAGTGGTCGGAATGCTCGCCGGAGTGGATGAGACGACCGGTTTGGCGATCGCTATTCCGGCAGATGAGTTGGCCGACGTCGTTGAACTGGCGTCGGCTACCTGGGCAGGCGGTGGTGGGTCAACGACCCATGCCGCGATCCCCTGTGAGTAATTCGAAGTGGTACCTGTTGTTGTGAGGAGCGGTGGTTGAAATGAAGATGACAAGCGGAGGCGAAACGATCGAGCGGCGCACGGTCGCTCACCAACTACGTAGCCCGATGGGTCGGGTCGTGTTGGCCGTGGCCCAACAGGCTCTTCTTGCGCCTCTCGGCGCCGAGCGCCTGCTTCTGGGGGTTCGCGAACCCGGTGGTCGCTTCACCGTGGTGACCACCGATGCGAGCAATGGGCCCGCCGCCGGACGACCACAGTTCGCCTGGAGTAAGGCCGCGCCGATCTTTGCCGCGCTGCGCTCGCAGGGGGTCGGGGGACCGGGCATCGTGGGCGACTGCGACGGACGGATCCTGTTCCGGTACGCCATGGCGGTTCCGGGTTCGTCGGAGGAGATCGTCGCTGGCGTGATCCTCGACGAAGAACCGGCCGACACCAACGCGGTTCGCGCCGCGGTTGGCTCGGCGGTCTACTCGCTCCTTCGTATCTCCGATGCCGACATCCCCGACGCCAGTGTGATCGTCTCCCTCGAGTCGGATTCCGATGGGTCAGCGGCCAGCGTTTCACTCCTCGCAGACAACGATCTTCGGACCGTGCGTCGGACGGGCCCGTCCTCGGCCCATTCCACCGCGACCGCAACCCTGGACGCCCGGAGTCCCGGGATGCGTCTCCGTTTCGCTGACCAGGTTGCGGTGGACGGTGAGGCCGTCTCGTTGGTCGTCGTCGACGCTCCGGGGGTGGGAGCGGTGATCGGCGCGTCGAACATGTCCTCACCGGGGACGATCGCCCCGGCTCTGGCCGTCATGAAGGCGGTGAATTGGGCCGAACGAGACCGGGCCATGACCACGGATCGAGTGTCGGTCGAGGCATCGTTGACGGCCCGTTTGTCCGCCTGATCCGTAGGCCGCGGCTCCCCGGAACACGATCGAAGTGGCACGCCTGGCACGGGCGCGGTGGTCCGGTCGTGCGGCGCGGCGGAACCGAACCCTCGGCCGGCTGTGAGCAATCGTCCATTCGTCTCTCGGGTGAACCGAAAGAGGGGTGCTGGCCGACTACCGTTGTACCGCTATGCCGATTTTGCGTGTGATCAAGCGGCTCTCGTCGCTCGGGCTGATTCTGGTCGCTCTGTCGATGGTGTTCACCGCCACCGTCGTGACCATCGCTCCCGAGGTCGCCAACGTCTACACCTCCACCAGCAGTGTGAAGACCGAAATCACGCTCCAGGAGCTCACCGAGCGCTCGTCGATGTACGCCGCCGATGGATCGTTCCTCACGTTCCTGGTCGAGGAAAACCGGCAGAACGTCGACCTTGAAGACATCCCCCAGGAAGTGGTGATGTCGGTGCTGGCGGTCGAGGACTTCGATTTCTACCAGCACAGCGGCGTCAACTACCGAGCGGTATTCCGGGCCGCGTTGGCCAACGTCAACTCCGGCAGCATCGAAGGTGGCGGCTCTACAATCACCCAGCAGCTGGTGAAGCTGAACCTCCTTACCGACGAGCAGACCCTCGGACGCAAGATCCCCGAGGCGTTCCTGGCCCGGCAGATGGAGGAAGAGTTCACCAAGGACGAACTGCTTGAGCGCTACCTCAACAGTGTGTTCTTCGGATCCAACGCCTACGGCGTTCAGGCCGCAGCCGAGACCTACTTCGGCAAGGACGTCGGCGAACTGGGCTGGGAAGAGGGCGCCATGTTGGCCGGCATCATCAGCCGCCCCAGCGCCTACAACCCGATTCGTTCGGCCGACCGGGCTCGTGAACGCCGCCGCATCGTTGCCGACCGGCTCCTGGCGGTCGAACTGGTGGACGAAGAGACGGCCCAGAGCATCAAGGATGCGCCGCTGCCGGCCGAACGTCGGACCCCCAAGTCGATCAAACCCAACGACTACTACGTTCAGGAGTCGCTGCTCAGCCTTCTGAACGATCCCAAGTTCGACGAGGACCTCGGTTCGGACCCACAGGTCCGGTTCAATCAGGTCTACTACGGCGGTCTGAAGATCCACCTCAATCTCGATCCCGCCGCTCAAGCCGCAGCCCTGCAGGCCCGCGACGATCTGCTGCCCGACGACCCCCGGGGATTCACCTCGGCGATGGCGGCGGTCGATACCCACACCTCCGCCGTGATCGCCATGGTCGGTGGCCCCGAGTTCGCCCGGGAACAGTTCAACATCGCCACTCAGGGCCTACGCCAGCCCGGCTCCTCGATGAAGACCTTCGTGCTCGCAGCTGCGTACGAAGCCGGCTACACCGCCCGCGACGTGATCCGCGGCGACAGCCCCTGTGAATTCGACAATCCCGGTGGTGTCCCCAACCCCTACGAGGTGAAGGGCGGAACCAAGTCCTACGCATTCCAGCGTCTCGACGCGGTCACCCGGTCCTCCAACAACTGTGCGTTCGTGCGGCTGGGCCAAGTGGTCGATAACCAGTCGGTCATCGATGTGTCCCGCCGTCTCGGGCTCACCACGCCGCTCGATCCGGTTCTCTCGCTGCCGCTGGGCTCCAAAGAGGTCTATGCGCTCGAGATGGCAGCTGCCTATGCCGCCTTCGGTAACGACGGCATCTACAACGCGCCCAGCTACGTCAGCCACATCGAAGACGCCGAGGGCAACATCATCTACGAGAACCGGCCGAACTCTCGTCGTGCCGTGTCGGTTCAGACCGCCCGGATGATCACCGAGACCCTCGAAGGCAACGTGCGGAACGGAACCGGTCAGAAGGCTCGCCTCCGCGATGGTCACGCCGCCGCTGGCAAGACCGGCACCGCCCAGAACAATGAGGACGCCTGGTTCGTCGGGTACACCGACTACATCACTACCGCCGTGTGGATGGGCCATCCGGACGAGAAGGTCCCGATGCGCAACGTTCGCGGTATCGGCAACGTCTTCGGCGGTAGCGTGCCCGCTCCAATTTGGGGGCAGTTCAACAACGCGTACCACGAGAATCTCGAACCGGTGGCGTTCGAGGACCCCGAACCTTACGGGGGCGGCAAGAAACTGAAGGTGGCAGGCGAGATCGACTTCTGTAGCGGCAGCGATCGCAATGCCCCCGATGGCACCGAACGGGTGGACACCAACGGCGACGGCAAGGTCGATTGTTTCCGGGCCCTGACGACCACCACCACAACGACCACCACCATTCCTCCCACCACGGTTCCGCCGCCGACGGTGCCCGGCGCACCGCCCACCACGGCTCCAGCGCCCACCCCGGCCCCGCCGCAACCTGCTCCTGCCGTCTCCACCACCGTTCCTGCACGACCGCCCTCCAGTGGCGCTGGGCAGGGTGGCTGAGCGACACTAGGCCATGGCCGCCGAGCAATTCGAACAACTTCTTCGCACGCAAGAGCTCGACACGCGGCTCGCCCAGATTGCGCACGCAAAGGCGACCCACCCCCTGCTCGACAAGATCGCCGCGACCCAGGAGCACTCCGCCACGGTTGCCGCCGGTGTGCAGGACGAACGCGAAGAACGACATGCGTTGGAACGAAACCAGAAACGTCTGGATGACGAGGTCGCGATGATCGACGCCAAACGCGCCGACATCGAGGGAAAGCTCTACGACGGATCGGTCACCGCCACTAAAGATCTCTTGGCGATGCAGGAAGAGTCCAAGAACCTGGGGGAGCGCAAGGCGTCGGTCGAGGATGACGAGCTCGAGATCATGGAGCAGATGGAAACTCTGCAGGGGGTCCTCGATACCGCACAGGCCACCATCGATGCCAACGACGAATCGATCGCAGGGTTCGAAGCGGAACTGGCCGCAGCGATTGCCGAACTGGACGCCGAGGGCGCGCAGGTGCAGGCCGAACGAGAATCGGTGGTTGTCAGCGTTGAACCCGAGCTACTGGCCGAATACGAACGGCTCCGGTCCAGCCGACCAGGCATCGTGGTCGCTCGACTGGTGGGCGGGGTCTGCCAGGCATGTCATATGGGTCTCAGTGCGGTCACGGTCGATCAGATCGGCAAGCTTCCACCCGAGGCTGTGGTCCACTGCGACCAATGCGGGGCACTACTGGTCCGCTGATGTTCTTGTGGTTCGTGATCCTGGCTCCGGTGCTGGTGGCAGAGATCTTTCAGAGTCCGATGGCGGACTACCGGGTGGTTGCTCTCGGAGCGGCCCTTCCACTGCTGGAGGTCGTCTTTGGCCACCCGCGGTACCTGCACACCATGGCGGTGGCGATGGGGTTGATGGCGATCGTCATGTTGGCGACATCGAATCATCGTCTGATTCGCCGACGACTGCTCGGTATCCCGATCGGCCTCCTGCTACATCTCGTGCTTGACTTCTCGTGGACCCAGAGTGAGTTGTTGTGGTGGCCGGCCTTCGGCTTCGATTTCGACGAGGCCGGTTCGGCGGCGTTCACCCGCCCGCTCGCTGTGGGCTTGTTGTTGGATCTGGTGGCCTGCGTCGTGGGGTACTGGGCGTTCCGGCGTTACGAGTTGGACGATCCAGCGAATCGCCAGCTGCTGCTCAAGAGCGGCCGCCTCAACCGCGCCGCAATGCCCACCTAGCCGTACGCCTTCGTTCTGTGTGCAAATTCCTGATGGGGACTACATCTGACGGTGTTTCGGGCGGCTAGAACGCCCCCGATGTAGTTGCCATCAGCTTTTTCGATCCGAACCCGGGTCGGCTGTCTGGCTTGTCGGTGTACGCCACCAAATTGCGTTCGGCCAGCACAATCCGCCCAAATTGCGTGCGGCGAGCACATTCCACCCAAATTGCGGTCCGAGAACACATTCGTTGTGTCGGCAGCCGGACAGAACGCGCCGATGTGTTCGCCCGACGCAGTTTGCCCATCAGGACCGCTGTACGCTCGCACCTGCGAGTGGGGCAGGCGATCGCGGCACCGGCAACGGTGTCGAGGAAAGTCGGGACTCCACAGGACAGCATGCTGGCTAACGGCCAGTCGGGGTGACCCGCAGGAAAGTGCCACAGAAAACAGACCGCCGATGGGCCGGGAAACCGGTCACAGGTGAGGGTGAAACGGTGCGGTAAGAGCGCACCAGCGACCGGGGTGACTCGGCCGGCTTGGTAAACCCCATGCGGAGCAAGATCAAACAGGGGAATGGGCGGTTCGTCCCCGGCTTCGGCCGGTAACCCCAGGTAGATCGCAAAGATGGATGATCGTCCAACGACAGAATCCCGCTTATCGCCCCACTCGCACCCGCCTCTACTCTCAAAGTCTTGTTTAGGGGGCTGTGGGCCAGTATCTAGACGGGTTTCAGCGAACGTCGAACCATCTACAAAGGTCTTGGAGAATCGACCGTTTTCTGGTCTTTTCGCGGTCTGTCCGCGGTCTAGGACCGCCCTCGACGGTCGAGCGTCGGATCTGGGATGCCGCTCTCGGCACGAGAGGATCATGCCGAGAGCGGCGGTCGGCGGCACGAGCGACTTGCGGGTGCTCGTGTCGCCAGGTCGAGCGGTCAAAGAAAGGTAGGGGTTCGCCGACCGCTCGACGATCACGGCGACGATCAGATCGTCATGTGGCGGAACGCCTTGCGGTTCACAGGTGCGCCGCCGACACGCCAGTAGGCGAACAGGCCACGCTGCCCTGTCGGTCGGTTGTTAGCGCCGAAGAGGTGTGGCACAGTCTCGACGGTCATGCCTGCACGGTCGGCGATCACGTACTGCGAGAAATCGCCGAAGATCAGATCGACGGGCGAGGCTGTGATCGCGTCGTCCTCATAGGCCAGTCGCCCGATAAGGCGCTGCACGCCGTCGGCGGTGAAATCGACTGTGAAGTCGGCGTCGCCGCCGTTGCCGAGCGCCTGCATCGCCGCCAGGTTCAGCGAGTCGCTGAGCCACGCCGACCGCTTGCGGTATTTCGACGGCAGCTTGGCCCGCAGGTAGCGGACGTCGGCAGAGCTGAGCACGCCTGCGCCTGCGGGTGCGACTGCCTGAGCGGCGCCGTTGGCGGCGAGGTCGGTCACGAGCCCGAGCGGCTGATCGACGCCCGTGCCGCTGATAAAGGCGGTCGCCTCTAGCTCGTCTTTGGCGTCGGAGAACATGAGGGCCATCTCGCGGGTGAGCTCGCCGTAGTCTGCGCCGAGCTCGATCGAGTAGGGCGTGAACGCCGACGCATAGTCGCCCGCAGCACGAGCTCGCTCGACGTGCCGCTGCGCCTCTCGGCGGCGGCGCTCGGCGTAGCGGTCGGGTGCAGGGATCATTTCTGTGCCTTCTGGGGTTGGTCGTTGTCGCCCGACGCCAGGGTCGGGCGATCTGTGCGATCTCGACGCACGGGCGCACGAGGGCGGGCGAGCGTCTCAACCCTCGACAGGTCTGCATGAGGCGAGTGGGCTCAGCGAGGGCGCTCGATCAGCAGGTGATCGGTCGAGCTGATTCGCCGCTCACGCTAGCCGACAGATCGGCTATATCGCAAATGCGACTATGCTTCGTGGTCGAACGCGCCTCTCAGTCGCGGATCTAGCGACCTGGGATTCGGAGGTGCCGAGCTACTCGATCCTCAAGCGTCTGATAAAGCTCGTCGGCGAGGGCGTCCTTCCGACGTGTCATCTCGGCGCGGCTGTAGTTGCCGGTTGGGATCTCGCCCTCGACCTCGATCCCCGTAGGCCGATGCGTGAGGTGAAGCGACGCGCACCGCGAGTGGTTCGATCGTGAGGATCGGGCGCTGCGCTTCTTACCGCTCGACATGCTCGATCCGCTCACAGCGACTTCTCTACGATTCAGTCGCCACTCGGCTCGTTTGTCTTTCGCCACCCGATCATCGTGCACCAATTTCGCCGCCGCCGAAAGCATTTTCTGCTCACGGCGCGCGCTTTTTGTGCCCAATTTCGCACGGGATCGGGCAAGGGCCCGGACGTGTCGCCGGGCGGCGGGCCCCAAAGCGTGAGCCAAGTACCCCCTACCTCTGATGGGGAGTCGAGCCCATCACCGACCGTCACACTCTCCACGTAGGGTCGTTGTATGAGCGTTGACGAGCAGGTGAGCGAACACGATATTTGGGCGGTTCTGGGTGAGATCGTCGATCTGGTTAGTCAGATTGACGACCCCCCCGCTGATGTCTCAGCAGAGCTGGTTCGCATCTCAGCGGTCGCATCAACCGCTGCGGATATTCGTACGAACGTGCCGAGCGAGCTGATCCCGCTCGGAGTCCTAAAGGCGATGATGCCCAACGCGACAAGTGCCAGGAGTCAACTATCCAGCGCGATCAGCCAGGCACAGGAGCCGCAGAAGGCGACGCACATCCGCAATGCTGAAACCCAGATCGACAATTTGGCTACAGCGTCGGGTTGGCTTATGCCCTACTCACACAATGCTGTCGCCCCGTCACCCTCAACGGTGACCGCTGCGCAGCGGGCTATCGCGTCGATCCAAGAAAAGGCAGACGGATTTGAGCAGCGAATCACTGAGCTGGAGGGCGAGCTCGCTGCGAAGGTGGAGGCGGAGGCAGATCGAGCCAGCACCGCAGCCACGGAGGCGAAGTCGAGGCTTGATCTCGTGACCGAGCAAGTCGGTGATCTGGGAACACGCATAAGCGAGGACGAAGGAAGGCTCGACAAGGAAATCGCCAGGCAGCAGCAGGCATTCGCTACCGCGCAGCAGGACCGTGACAAGGCCTGGCTTGCAGAAAAAGGCGATGCTCTTTCAACGCTCGCCGATGATGCGACCACCCGAATTGAGAAGATCGAGACCGCCGCCAACGGATCGCTCGAGAAGGTCAAGAATGCCGAGACGGAGGCCCAGGAGCTCGTCGGCAGTATCTCCGTTGGTGCCCTCGCCAACGGGTACGAACAGGACGCCAACGAGGACACCATCGTTCAGCGCATTTGGCAGGGAGCAGTACTTGCGTCGACAGTTGGGGCAGTCTGCACGGCGATCTGGGCCTTCGGCGATGCCGACATTGACGGCGACTTTCAAGCAGACCGATTCCTAGCTCGGGCTGTCGTCGTTGCGTTGCTCACCGCCTTTGCCACCTACTCGGCGCGACAAGCGGGGGTCCATCGAGATCGAGCAACCTGGTCGAGGGGGATGCAGCGACAGCTTCAGAGCTTCGGGCCCTACATCGAGTCGTTGCCTAAGAATCAGCGGGAGGAGCTGCGGGCACAGCAGACGTCGCGGTTCTTCCCTGTGATCGCGGCACCGTCGCCTGCCAAGGGTGACGACAGGTTCGGTAGTGCGGGCTCGATCACCGACGCAGCAAAGAAGGCAGCTAGCGACTAGGACGAAACGCATCGGTTGCACAGGTCGGCGATCACGGGCGGCATGTCCTCGCCGGAGCATTGTGTCGGTCGGCGTTCCTCGACGGCGGTAGGCCATCGCCCGAACACTGCTGCCAGCGTCGAGCGCCGCTTCCGGCTGCACATTCTCCCGCGCTGGGGCGACGCGCCGATTCGGTCTATCCAGCGGTCAGAGATCCAATCATGGGTTGCTGAGCTCACGGCGCAAATGGGAGCGGGAACCGTCCACGGCGTGTTCTCATTTCCGCAGCGTGATGATCGAGGCAGAGCTCGATCGGGTGATCGCTCACAATCCCGCCCGCCGTATCAAGCTGCCGCCGAAGCCGAAGCGCCTCGTCGACCCCTTCACCGACGAGCAGGTCGACAGCATGCTCGACGCCGCAGGGGACCGTTGGCGCGGGCTGATCGCTCTCGGCATCGGGCCGGTTCTGCGTTCGGCTGAGCTGCGCGCTGTGTCGTCGTCGCCGGACTCGCTCGATGGACCCGACAGCACGTGCATGTGCATCGGCAATGGGATCAGGTGCAGAAGCTGATCGTGCCGTACCCGAAAACCGACGCAGGGCATCGCAGGGTGCCGCTCGATAATTGGGTGCTCGCTGAGCTGTCGGAACACTGCGGGCGTAACGGCATCGGGCCAGGTGGCTACCTGTTCTTGTCGAGGGCGGGCACGCCCGTCCGATCGGGTCAGCTCGCTCACCTTATGAAGCGGCTCGCCGTGGAGTGCGATCTCGTGCGGGTCGACGGCTCGACGCCCTGTGTTCCACGACCGCCGCCACACGTTCGCCTCGACCCCGATACGGGCGAACCTCAACCCGAAATTGATCCAGCGGTATCTCGGGCACGCCTCGATCACAGAGACGTTCGACGTGTACGGGCATCTCTTTCCAGACGACGACGACCTCGCCCGCGACGCCCTCAACTCGCTGCGGGCGTCGAGGCGCGCATCGCGGTCAGTGTGACCGTAATCCCTGCTCAGGGCACTATGGGACAACTATCCGGTTATCGCCCCACTCGCACCAATACGCCCGGAGTGAGCAACGTCTACGGTACGACGGATGACTGGTGACCGCGGTGCTATCGAGGTGCAGTCGCCGACGACGGAGCCTGCTACGCCTGAGCGGTGGTCAGACGTCGTTCTCGCATTCGGCAATCGAGGCAAAGACCCGGAGTGGTGCTGGTGCCGCCGATTCTTGGCTGAAGCAGAAGACGACCTCGTGCCGGTCAGCAATCGCCGAGCGCTCGAGATAGAAATTCTCAACGCCGACATCGCCCCCGGAATCATCGCCTACGTGGGTGGCGATCCCGTCGGCTGGACCAGGATCATGCCTCGGGCGGCGCTCCCGGGCGTACGTAGAAACAGGGCGCTCCGTCGCATGCTGGTCGATGACCCGGACGCCTGGTGGGTTGCGTGTTTTGCTGTCAATCAGCACCACCGCCGAGCTGGAGTTGCGGCGTCGCTGCTCGAAGCCGCCGTCGATCATGCGAGGCTCAATGGAGCGTCCGCCGTGGAAGGACACCCCGTAGATACCAACGCTCTCAAAGCCGACAAGGTGTCGGGCTCGGCTCTGTTCACCGGCACGATGGCAACATTCGTCGCGGCGGGTTCACGGAGGTGGGTCGGACCTTTCCGTCGCGGCCCATCATGCGTCTGGACATTTGACGTAGCTCGAAATCGGAGCGGTCTACGCTGCCTCCATTCCCTACGAGAGAGTCGTAGTGGGCACAGAGCCCTTCAGCGCGGCTACCGCCGAACTAGTCGATCGTGCACACGAATGGAACCGTTCCCTCGTCCGGAGCGCTGAACGCTAGAACCAGCCCATCGTCAGTCTCGAAGGTCCCTCGTTCGCTGGCGAACGAGAAGGTGCCTGTTGCTACATCACCGTAGGTGCTTGGCACAGAGTCGCTGGTCTGCCACAGCTCACCAGCAAAGTAGAACTGCGGGTTGCGGCAGCCGTCTATATAGATCGTCAACCCGTCCTTCACCCCAGCGGCCGGTCCGTCCCGTTCGAGGAACGCCAAACCAAGGACGAACAACGCTAGAGCGGACAAGAGCATGACATACCGCCGCCTGTCGACTCCCCACAGAGCGTCGTGCCAGTCTGTGGCTGGCCGGGGCCTCATTTCTGCCATCAGCCCAATGGGTCCGGTGTCATGCAGAACCACGCGCTGATGACAGGAGCGGCAACCGACGGAACGAGATTGATCGCACGGGATGTCCTTGCGGCGTGTCGACGACCATGTTTGTTTCAATCGGCAGGCTGAAGTCCAAACTGAAAAGCGCAAATGGCCGGTAGCGGCCGGGACTAGCGGTGCACATTGGTTGCGGCCTCGGACGTTCGAAAAACGAGTGATCGCGTGTCACTTTGAGTGGTGGGGACTCTGCCCCATATCGCCCGATCGATGTTTCGCGAGATCCTCGATGGTGAGCGAAAGGGCTTTCGAATGGAACCGATCGAGACGAACATGGGACGGGGACCAAGACAACCAGCTTCTGAAGGCTGGTACTCCGACCCGTCGAACGGTGATCAACTGCGTTGGTTCAATGGCCTCCGCTGGACTGAACACGTTGCGCCGGCACAAGCATCGAAACCGGTGCAGCGGATTCACATCGGTGAACCGGTTCGGGAGGTGGACCACGGACGGCATCGATCGCGGACTGCGCGAGCGAGTCGAGGGTTGCTGATCGCCACGGTCGCATTGTTTGTAGGCGTGGGGGCGGCGGTCGTTGCGAGCGCAAGCCAAGAGGAACCGATAGCGACGAGCACCTTTGCGTCGGGCCTGGATCAGGAGGCTGTCGGTGTCGTCCCCACGACGTCGACGGAAGCCCCCGCATCGCCGCCCACGACTGCGGCAACGACGACGACAAGTGCGGCGCCCCCGACGACCGCGGCCTCAACGACTGCGGCACCGACTACCACGGCGCCGACCACAACGGTGGCACCAACTACCACGGCGCCGACGACGACGGCCGCACCAACAACGACGAGTCCGCCGACCTCTCCGGCACCGACAACCCAGGTCACTGCGCCGCCCACCACCGCTCGTAGCTGCGATCCCAACTACACCGGATGCGTTCCAATCGCCTCGGACGTTGACTGCGCAGGAGGCAGTGGCAACGGGCCGGCGTATGTCCGGGGGCCGGTCGAAGTTATTGGTAGCGATATCTACGGACTGGATCGCGACAAGGACGGCATCGCCTGCGAGTAGTGCTTAGCTGTAGTCGCGGAGCATCTTGCGCAGTTCGAGTTGATGTTCCTCTTCGGTTGCGATGAGGCCGCGGGCGAACTCCTCGAGGAAGACCGACTTGTCCTCGACCACGCTGAGGAGGCTGCGGTAGAGGCGCACGGCTTCCAGCTCGTGTTCCAGGCTCTCTTTGAGGATTTGCTCGATGCCGTGCTCGTGGGTCTCTTCGATCCCGGCGATGCCCAGCGACGGATGTCCGCCCAAGCCGGTGAGGATCTCGCCAACCTGCTGCGCATGAAGCAGGCTTTCAGTGGCCTGTTCCTTCATGAAACCAACCAGCGGAATGCGATGGGGTCCGGTGATCATCAACGAGTAGTGGGTGTACCGAACCACGCCCGACAATTCAGCTTCGAGAATTCGGTTGAGGGCCTCGATGACCTTCTCTTCGTTGATCGTGTCATTGGTCATTCTGGACATCCAATCTTCCGCTCCACTGTCTTCTCAGTGTGCCGCGCCAGAAGTCTCAAGGGTCAATCGCTCGTGGTTTGGACAGATCCGAATTGTCAAACGTGCTGGCGTCGCTGCGATTCCTTCACGGCGTCGATAAAACCCTGATGCACGTCGCGCACAACCACACCGACCGTGGGGTCGTAGGTGGCGACAATGTCGGTCTCCTCGCCGTCGGCGAAGGGAAGTAGGCCCCACGGACGGTTCCGGTCCTTGAAGACCCGAGAGACGAGGAAGGCCACGAGGCTGATCGGCAGGAGGAACCACGGCCTCGACGAGGTCTTGAGCGCTTCGACCGGAACCAGGTTGGTTGCCGGGCGACCTGACTTGACGCAAACCATCGGAAAGTCGCCGCTTTCAAACCGCTCGAGCCTGGTCACGTACTTCACGTTCTGATCGTCCCACGCAGGCCCGCCCAATCGCAACGGCGATGTTGAGTCGAGCTGAGAGTCTCGTGATGATGCGGGGGACAAGTGACCATTGTCCTCCCGAGCCGCTGCCTACCTACCGGTAGGTAGGTGCTACGTTCTGATGCGTGACGCAGCCAGAACCGGTGATCTCCTATGCCTGTGGCCTTCCTCGGCCCACCTGGCGGGGTCGAATCCACACCTGGGCCTTTGTGATAGCGATACCGGCGGCCGTGCTGCTTCTCGTGGCCTCAAGTTCAGCGATCGAGACAGTGGGCATCGCCGTGTACGGCGTGTCCCTGATGGCGGTCTTCGGCGTCTCCGCCGCATACCACCGACTGGCGATCAGCGAAAAGGCCCAACGGATCATGCGGAAGGCCGACCATGCTACCGTCTTCGTCAAGATCGCTGGTACCTACACACCCGTCTGTCTGCTCGCATTGCCCCGAGATCGAGGGATCCCGATCCTGATCGCGGCGTGGTCGATTGCGCTTGTCGGGGTTGCGGTGAAGGTGTTCGCACCGCAGCGCTACATCCGGTGGTCCAGCCCGCTCTACATCGCGCTCGGTTGGGTGGCGCTCGCAGGAATGCCCGCTCTGGTGAGGAACCTCACCACCACCGAGCTCTCGTTGCTTCTCATCGGAGGAGTCGTTTATAGCGCGGGCGCGATTCTGTTCTGGCTTCGCAAACCCGACCCCTCACCGATGATCTTTGGATACCACGAGGTGTGGCACGTCATGACGGTCGTAGCCGCCATCTTCCACTTCGGAGCGATCGTGCTGGTCGTCAACGCTGCGGCCTAGGCACACCGAGGCCGGTCAAGCCTCGCCCGACTAGGGCAGTCGAGAGCGCAGTTCGTCCACCGAGGTTGGTCGGCCCGAGCGTCGGATCCAATCGGCAAACACTGCCCCGAGCAGGCCACAGCCAGCTGCGATGAACGCCTGTAGTGGATATCCAATCAGAT
>CALGOA010000224.1 GCA_937958015.1 uncultured Acidimicrobiales bacterium
GGGGAAGAAATGGGCTGGACGTCGTGTCGGAGGCCATAACCGGACCCTACGCCGAGGAGCAATCGAGGTCTACCGGCCGAAAGTACGGTTGTGGCCTGTCATTAACGACAGGCGGGCGATCTGTCTGCTGGTGACTACGAAACGTCGTTCTGTCTGCTGAGGACTACGAAGTTTGTAGTCGCGAGCAGAAATTTGGGGGAGGGAGAGCTTGTTGGGCGGGTCTTGGTGGTTGACGGGCCGAGATCCTACGGTGAGGACACGACGCGCTTTTGGTGCCGCGCCGGGATAGGGGACAGGGTCTCATGCCAGTCGACAGTTATGCGTTTCTGCCACGAGCATTCCGGGCGATGTTCGAAGCTGTGCCGGCCAGTGGCGAGGCTCCGGCCTGGACGGAGTTCTCGACACCGCTGTCCGAGGCACGGATCGGCCTCCTGACGAGCGCCGGCGTCTTCACCGCGGGCCAGCCACCGTTCGATGTCGAACGGGAGCGCCGGGAGCCCACCTGGGGAGACCCGTCGCTACGGGTCATACCGAAGGATGTGAAACAGTCGGACGTCGATGCGACCCATCTGCATATCAATACCGAGGACCTGTTCGAGGATGTCAACGTCGCTCTTCCGATCGAGCGGCTCAACGAACTGGCCGCAGCGGGTGTGATCGGTTCCTCTTCCGATGAGCACTATTCGGTGATGGGCTTCCAGGCTGAGGGAGCCGAGGTGTGGCGAACCCAGACCGCCCCGGAAATCGCGGCCCGCTGCCATGCAGCCGATATCGACGCCTTGATCCTGGCTCCGGCTTGACCCGACTGCTGCAAAAACGTGCCCGTGTTGGCCCGTGAGATCGAAGCCGCTGGTGTCCCGACGGTGACCGTGTCGATGATGCCGGTCCTGTCGGAGAAGGTCGGCGCTTCTCGAATACTTGGTGTCCAGTTCCCGTTCGGGCACAGCTTTGGGCCGGTCCGGGATCGGGAGGTTCAGACGGCGGTGCTCCACGCGGCTCTGGAAGTGCTGGTCTCAGCGGCCGAAGCGGGAACACGAGTCGACATGGACATCGAATGGCCCGGCGACGCCAACGAGTGGTACCGGCGGTGGCAGCCGGCCGAGCCGAGTCCGATCGTGAAACACTCGATCGAGGAGATCCGACGGGCACGTCGGGAATCGGCCGGGTCATAGGCTGTCGGCGTCGAAGAGGGTGGCCTAACGCGTGCCGTAGGAGGACCGGGCAATGTCAACAGAGGTGATCGTTACCGGAACCGGAACGCCACTGCCCAGCCCAGGTCGAGCGGGCGCCGGAGTGTTGGTTCGCACCGGAGACCTCTCGCTCCAATTCGATGCGGGCCGCAACACCGTGACCCGCGTTGTTGAGTCGGGGGTTGCGATCAACAACCTCACCGCTGTCTTTCTGACCCACTACCACTCTGACCACGTGTCGGGGCTGCAGGACATCGTGCTCACTCATTGGGTGACCGACTACACCGACGACGCTCGTCCGTTGGAGGTTGTGGCGCCCATCGGAGCGACGACCCGTTATCTGGACATGATGCTGGAACCGTGGCGGGAGGACCTGGCGGTTCGAGCCGCCCATTCGCCTCGGTCGCCCGAACCCAAGCTGAACATCATCGGTTTCGATGTGCCGGGCGAACCGACCGTGGTGTGGGAACGGGATGACGTGCGGGTCCTCGCCGGGCCGGTCCGCCACGAACCCGTGATCGGTGCTGTCGGGTACCGAATTGAGACGCCGGACGGCATCGTGACCATCACCGGAGATACCAAGGTCTGTCCGGAAGTGGCGACTCTCGCCGCTGGGTCCGATGTGGTGGTGTACGAGGCGATGAGGCTCGACGGGGTGCGACCCGGTCTGCGCCACGTGGCGGAGTATCACTCGGCCACTACCGAAATCGGTCGCCAGATGGAAGCGATCGGAATCCCACGTTTGATGTTGACCCACCTGATCCCGCAGCCGCAGAACGACGCCGACAAAGAGGCGTTCGCCATCGATGTACGAGACGCCGGGTACACGGGTGAACTGATCGTCTGCGACGACCTCTCCTCGATGACAATCGGATAGCCGTCGCTCCGACTACTCGACGGGATCGAAGATGTCCTCGCAGTGGCGTAGGATCGGGTGTGGTCACGGTGAAGTTGGACGAGATCGAATCGACGGTGCAAGCCGCCCTGGAACGGCACGGTGCTGCGCCCGCGGTCGCAGCACAGGTGGCACATGCGGTCCGGGTGGCAGAGCACAACGAGAATCGAATTTGTGGTCTCTACTACCTGGAGAGCTACTGCCAGCAGCTTCGGACCGGCCGTGTGGATGGTGCCGTCGAACCGAGAGTTCATCACGAACGTCCCGGCGCGGTGCGAGTTGACGGGCGGCTCGGGTTTGCGCAGTCTGCCTTCGCAGCTGGATTCGAGAGCGCCGTCGCATCTGCGAGGTCCAACGGCATCTGCGGATTCGCGGTCGAACACACCCACACGTGCACCTCGCTTGGATACTTCACCGAACAGTTCGCCAAGGTTGGGCTGCTGGCCATTGGAGCCACCAACGCCTCGCCGCGGGTTGCTGCACCCGGCGGTACCAACCGGCTGCTCGGTACCAACCCGATCGCCATGGCGGTGCCGGACGGAACCGGGGGCGTGGCATTTCAGTTCGACTTCAGCACCAGTGCCGTTGCACTCGGCAAGATCACGATGGCGAAGGCGGCTGACGAGTCGATCCCTCTTGGTTGGGCGCTCGATTCCGATGGTCAGCCGACGACCGACCCGACCGCAGCGCTTGAGGGTTCACTGACCTCAGCCGGTGAATACAAGGGATTCGGCATTGGCTTGATGGTGGAGCTTCTCGCTTCCGCACTCACCGGTTCACGGAGAAGCGTCGACGTGCCACCCCTTAAGACACCGGAGGGACCACCCCATGATCTGGGTCAGTTCTACATCGTGATCGACCCCGCCGGGTACAGCGATGCGAGCTTCTATGAACATCTCAGCGCCTTGGCGGCATCGGTCGCCGCTGACGAGGGAACGCGACTGCCGGGCTCACAGAGGGCCGAGCGGACCGAGGTGGAAATCGAAGACCACGTCTGGACCCAAACCCAGAACCTTGCGTAACAAAAGGGACAGGCTCCACCGTTACGTTTGGTGAAAACGTTCCGGACCCCGACGAGGGGCGCTCCATTCAGAGACCTAGATCGACCTAGATCGGCCTCGGCCGATCAGAGGCAGATGGTTTTGGCCCGGTCGACTTCCTCGGCGAACAACTCGACCGTGGACATCTGCGTTGTTGCCTGAGCAGGGTTGGTGAGCTGGGGGAGGAGTTCCTGAGGAAGTGCCCGAATGGCGTTCTCTACGATGCACTCGGATTGTTGTGGGGACTCACCGTGAACCGAGGCTGCGGCTTTGCGTTGGAAGGTTCGCCAGTTGATGATCTCAATCTGCAAAGCGGTGAGATCGCCACCGAGGGCCTCCGGCGGCAGAGTCGTGACAACGAGGGTTCCGACCTGGCTCACGCTTCCGTCCGGGTTGATCTGCATCACCGGTGTCGTTGGCAACGTTGTCGCAGTGGCGCTGCCGGTCTGAATTTGAACGGTCGCGTTGTTGGACTGCTGAGTGCTCGGCGGTCGGGTGACCGTTGAGCCGGACTCCATCGACTCGGTGGAACGGGTGACTTCGCCGTTCTCAAACACGAAGACGGGAGCGATTTCCTGAGCGGTCGGGGCTGCCTGTTGCTCGGCGGTTCCGCAACTGGAGAGGGTCAACGCAAAAGCAACTGCGGCGATGGTCATGATCGATCGACGTTCGGAGGTCATCGAGTTCGAGAGTGGAAGAGATTCCAGCTCGCGTCGTGAGCCATCGGTCGGACCCTCAATAGGGAGTACTTCCTGCATTCTTTGCCGATCACCTCGGGCAGTACAGTCGGCGAATGGCATGTGTTGTCGCCCCGAGCGGACAGGCGTGTGGTGCAACGGTTTCCGGAGTGGACCTCAGTCGTCCGTTGGATGCCAGCGAAGTGGCCGACATTCGAGCGGCATGGCTCGAGCACAAGGTCCTGGCGTTTCCAGATCAGTCGCTCACCGATGATGATCTGGAACGGTTCACGCTGGCGTTCGGCCCATTTGGGGCCGATCCGTTCTTTTCCGGCCTCGACGGTCATCCGAACATAGCCGTCATCAGCCGTCTGGCCGACGAGACGTCATCGTTGTTCGCTGAGAACTGGCATGCCGACTGGACCTTTCAGGAGTTTCCACCCGACGGCACCTGTCTCTACGGCAAGGTGATACCGCCTCAGGGTGGCGACACCCTCTACACGAACCAGCAGGCTGCGCTGGACGCGATGCCCGCCGACCTTCGGGCGCAGATCGAGCACGTGGTAGGGATTCACTCGGCGCGTGGTGGGTATGCCCCCGATGGAACCTATGGCGATGCCGACGCCGACGACCGGTCGATGAAGATCATGCCCAGCGAGGACGCCTACGCCGTTCAGACCCATCCGATCATCCGTATTCATCCCGAGACAGGTGCCGAGACGATGTATTCGACGCTGGGCTACATCATCGGACTTGAGGATGTTGAGCCGAACGAAGCACGTTCGATTCTGAGAGAGCTGGCTGCGTGGCAGACTCGTGAGGAGTTCCAGTACCGGCATCGTTGGGAGCCGAACATGCTGGTGATGTGGGACAACCGCTGCGTGCTGCATCGAGCCACGGGCGGGTACGACGGTTATGACCGGATCCTGCACCGGACGACTATCGGCTACAACCCGGACGTTCGCACCGGCACTGTGGACGACGAGCTGCGAACCCTCTAACCCTTCTGCTTCAGCGGTCCGACTGGCCAGCTCCCATTGGCCGGGCAACGATCTCCACTGGAGCCAACAGTCCGGAATTCAGTGCTCCGGCGAGGTTCCCGATCATGGTGCTCCACCCCTCACCCATCAGATGTGAGAGGTTGACTGCGGGCGGGTTGGCTCGGGCCGACGCGAGTGCCTCCTGGACCAATTCGAGCCGGTTCGTCGGGGTGGAAACCGACAAACCGGCGGCGGTCAGGGCGTCGATGTACTCCTCGGGTGATGCGACGAAACTTGTCGCCGACTCAGACGACCACGGCATGGGGTAGGGGAGTTCTCCCGCCGTCATCCGCATGATGTCGTAGACGTGTAGTGACCCGCCGGGCCTGAGCACCCGGGCCAGCTCTGTAAACAGCCCAAGCTTGTCTTCGATGTTCATCCCGACGTGAAACATGGTGATGGCGTCGAACCGGTTGGCCGGGAAGTCGAGGAGTGTCGCATTTGCTACTTCGAAGCGGGTCGAGGAATCCAGCGATACCAGTCGGCTGAGTTCACGGGCGGCATCGATGAACCCGGGGGTGAGATCGATTCCGGTGACGAACGATCCAGTCTCGGTTGCGATGGTCCGAGCTGCTCCACCGATCCCGCAGCCAACGTCCAGAACTTCCTGACCCTTGCGGGCGTCGATTGATCGCAGTATCGCCATGGTTGCCGCTTTGCCGCCCAGATGGAACTCGTCGACGCCGGCCAGTGAAACGGCATTCAGATTGTCGAGGTCTGCGCCGCTGGCGATCAGTTCGGCTCTGATTCTCTTGATGGGCGAGTCGCGGCCGTAGTGGTCGATGAGCCGGGAAGAATCCATGGCTCAGTGTTTCACACTTCTTCTCTGGCGGAGCCCGCTCTACTCCGCTGACGTGTCGTACTGCATCACCAGGGCTGGGTTGCCGCCGGGGTCTTGAAAGGCCAGCAGGTGGCCAACGCCTGGGATGGTTGATTTCTCCATGAGCACCCGTCCTCCCGCAGTAAGAATGCGCTGTCGGACCAGATCGACGTCGTCGACTCCAAAGGTGCATTCGAAGCCCCTCGTCGGCTCGCCGTCCAGTAGTTGCCGGCGCTCCTGAATGGCTCCCATCGGAGCGCTACCCGATTCGTCCAAGATCTGAACGAAACCGGCGGGACCGTAGTTTCGGAACGTCCACCCAAAGACCGATCCGTAGAACTCCTGGGTGCCTTCGACATCGTCGGTGTTGATGGCGAAGTGGGTCAGTCGGGGGGTCATCGAGTCATCGTAGGAACTCACGGCCCGCCGGTCGACCGAGTGTCGTTTTGAAGCGATCCAATCTTCTTGCCATCTCGAGACATCTCAGCGGTGCTGATCTCGGGCGGCGATTCCCTGACAGCCGGTTGCTTCGGGTAGGAATACGGAATGACTACGACCGTGACGATCACGGGGACGGGGACACCGCTCGCCACCGCCGACCGAGCCGGAGCGGGAGTGCTGATCCGCCACGAGGACACACATCTGCAGTTCGACGTGGGGCGGGCCACCGTCCCGCGGGTGCTTGCGGCCGGGTCGGCGCCAACCGATCTCACCGCGGTGTTCCTTACCCACTATCACTCCGACCATCTTGTGGGTCTCCAGGATCTTGTGCTCTCGCACTGGACCATGGACATCTACGACGAGGCGGGGATACTGCCGATCGTGGCGCCGAACGGGCCGACGGTTCGTTTCTGTGAACGAATGCTTGAGTTGTGGGACGACGATCTTGAGGTTCGGTCGCTGCACAACAACCGGGCGCCCCAGCCAAAGGTGGAGATCATCGGCTTCGACACGCCCCCCGAACCCACAGAGGTCTGGGTTGGTGGCGGTGTACGCGTCATCGCAGGACCGGTCCGACACGAGCCGGTCATTGGGGCGGTCGGCTACCGGATCGAGACGCCCGATGGGGTCATCGCCATCAGCGGCGACACCACGGTATGCCCCGAGGTCGCCGCTCTCGCTGCGGGAGCCGACATCGTGGTGTACGAAGCGATGCGAACGGATGTGATCACCAAGCGTCCGCCCGACAAGCAGTACATCATTCACTATCACGCCGATACCCGGCAGATCGGTGCACAGATGGCTGCGCTCGACATTCCGACCGTCCTGCTCACTCATCTGATTCCGGCCCCGTCCACCGAGAAGGACAAACAGGCTTTTGTCGACGAAGTTCGTTCGGGTGGTTACGACGGAACTCTGCTGGTGTGCGATGACCTCGACACCGTCACGCTTGACGCATCGGGACCTCCGTAAGGTTGCTGCCTTTGGGGTCAAGTTTTTCGGCGAATAGGTCGAACGGTCTATGGTGCCGCCTTCGTTTCGAACCCTTGCCTCTGTCACTGCCCTGATCGTTGGTGTGACCACCGTCCTGTGGTTCAGTCCGGCTGCGACCGCTGCGTCTCCGGATTCGATTCAGGCGGTGTATCTGGTCGCTTCCGACGTCTCACCGGTTGCTGACCGCCAGAGTGACATCGCTGCGAACATCGAAACGGTCAACGCATGGTTCGCCGAACAGACCGATGGACGGACCCCGATGTTCCACCGTGATGGCTCGGGCGCAGTGACCGTGCCGCTGGTAACCCTGAACGAAACGAAGGCAACGATCGCCGGTGCGGCGGACGGCGATGCGACGTTTGAAGCGCAGATCGAAGCGGTCGTCGCCGGTGCCGATTCGCGACGGCTCTTCATCATCTACGAAGGCACGGAGTCGTCCGGGGCGTGTGGCTACAGCGGGCGACTGTTGGTCATCCCCACCGAGAACTGCGGCATCTTTCCGAACGCATCCTCATCGTTTCCCTATGGCATCACCTACCTGATGGCCCACGAGCTCACCCACATGCTGGGTGCCGTCCCGTCGTGCGCTCCCAACTTCGTGCCCGGTGGTCACCTCAGTGGCGACAATCGCGACATCCTCTTCCAGCCCTCGGCGGGGAACCCGCGGGATTGGAACAACCTGATGCTCGATCCCGGCAACGACGACTACTACAACCATGGCCGTAGTGATTGCACCGACATCGCCGACAGTCCTCTGCTATCCGCTGCCGTTGTGGACCCGGTCGATCCTCCCAGCTCGACTGGCTTTACCGGTGCGATGTCAACCGCGACGACGATCGAGGAGCTCCGCGCTTCTGACAGCTACGACCCCGTTGTGCATGGAGCGATCCTGCGCCTGTACCGAGCCGTCTACAACCGCGAGCCCGATGTCGCCGGTGCCATCTACTGGATTGACGAAATCTATGAAGGTGGCAACATCGGGTACAACGAACTCACCACCTACCTGGCATCGCCCAATCAACCCGAGTTCGCCTCCGCCTATGCCGACGTGACCTCGAACAGCGAATTTCTGACCCGGGTCTACAACAACATGCTCGGTCGTGTTCCCGACATCGAGGGATTCAACTATTGGCTCGATCTCATGGACAACAGTGGCCTGAGTCCGCAGGACGCCGTGCGCTGGGTTTCAGAGAGCCAGGAGTTCAAGAACTCCTATCCCTACGAAGCGATCACCCGCTAGCACAGGACACCTGTGTCGACGCGTGGATGACCGTTAGCGTCCGTCCTGCCTAAACCCGGGGCTACGCCGACTCATCTGATTCGAGCGATCTTGTCGACTCAATGATCAGATCGATGGCGTCGACGAGGCGAGTTTGCATGGTCGGGTCGAGTGGTTTCGTGAAGCGTGCGTTGATCTCTTCTGCAGCAGTGATGAGATCGGGTTTCAGGCTGCGGGCGTGGGCCGTGAGGTAGATACGGCTGGCTCGAGCATCGTCGGGATCGGCCCGACGCTCGACCAGGCCGTCTCGCTCCATTCGAGCCAGTGTTCGGCTCATCGTGGGGTGTTGAATTGCGACGTCACGGGCGAGTTCGGTAACGGTTTGACCGTCGTTCTCGTACAGCGACAGGAGCTGCGCGAATTGGCCCGGGACGACTCCGTACGGCTCGACCGCCTCGCTTAGGGCTTGGGTCATCAGCCGGGCAAGGTGGTTGATTTGGTAGCCGAGGCTGTTCTTACGGGTGAAGGGCGGCTGACCGGATTGGTCTGTGGAGCTGGACGCAGTTGCCGACGCCTGCTCGGAGTTCATCGACATCCACGGGACCTTCCAACTGACATAGCCCCCTAAGCGTAATGTCGACTTGCTTCAGCCTTGAGGATCGAGGCGCCTGAACACCGGGCTCAGCCGTCTTCAGCCCTGCGTCGCTATGCAGCCGATGATCGCTGCTGTGAGACCGAGCGCAATTCGGACAGCGTGAACGGAGAGCCACCGTTGTAGTTGGCGCGGCACGTCGCGAGTGTCCAGTTTGCCGCCGGCGAAGGCTCTGTTGGCTGGAACAAAGAACCGGGCGGTCATCACCATGACGATTGCCATGCATACCGTGCTGAGGCCCCAGAGCCAGGCATCAGTGGTGCCCCGGTCGGTCCAGATCGAACCTCCAAGACCGAGAAATGCGGGAACGACGGTCATCGGCACAGACCGGGCGACAAAGCTGTTGTTGACGGCGAACCAGTCCAGAAAGTCCTGTGGTGGGAGGCTCCGCCAAAATCCTCCCAACGTTACGCCGATGCAGATCATGACTCCCGAGAAGGCAGCGCTACCGATTACAGCGATGGAATTGGCAATGGGGTCGATCATGAGCTTCTCCGCTTTGCGTCCGGTTGTGCAGCAGAGGTTTGGCGCGATGTGATTTCGTTGACTCCCATCCGTTTGAGCACGTCGCCCTTTGTGCGTTGGTAGGTCATGACGCCAATCACATGCATGAAGAAGAGAGCGGAGAATACGAGGCCCAGAATGAAGTGAGCGTCTCGGGCGCGACCGTCCTCTACCGCTGATGCGTTGACGTTCGTCGGGATTGGCGCAATACCGCTGGCCACCAGCGTCGCAACCCCCGTCGTGGCCAGGGCAAAGAGCACCACGTAGAACACCGCATGGTTGGCGATGTAGACGGTGCGCCGCCACTCGGGCATCGGAGGCGTCTCGGGAGACGGTTCGACAAAACGCCATATGGCGCGCACGATCGTGAGGATCGCCACACTCATTCCGACACCGACGTGTATTCGGTACATCACATCGTTGTCGCCTGCATTGAGACGGGTCATCGATAATCCCAGCGGCACGAGCATGATGACCAGGATCGCGCTGGCCCAATGAAGGCCTACTGCTACGGCACCGTACCGATCTTCCGTACTGCGGGTATTCATCCTCTTCTCCTCTTGCTTCTTTGATGGATATATGTAGCATGCTACATAT